>WFZY01000027.1 GCA_015489265.1 Flavobacteriaceae bacterium
GAATTTGTCGAAGTGTTTAATCGTGAAGCCGGCAAAATAAGGAATGCCGGTTTTTTGGCACAAGGCACTATTTACCCGGACATTATCGAATCGCAATCGGCAAAAGGCGGACCGTCTGCAACCATTAAATCGCATCATAACGTAGGCGGATTGCCTGAAAAGATGCACTTGAAATTGTTAGAACCGCTCAAAGAATTGTTTAAAGACGAAGTGCGAAAAATAGGTTTGGAATTGGGTATTCCACGAGACATGATTATGCGGCATCCGTTTCCCGGTCCCGGACTCGGTATTCGTATTTTAGGAGAAGTAAGCTCGGAAAAAGTCCGCATTTTGCAACAGGCAGATGCTATTTTTATAGAAGAATTGCGCCGAAATAATTTATATGATAAAGTCAGTCAGGCATTTGTCGTCTTATTGCCGGTCAAATCCGTAGGGGTTATGGGTGATGAACGCACTTATGAATATACAGCAGTTATTCGCTCAGCCGATACAACGGATTTTATGACGGCAACTTGGTCGCGTTTGCCTTATGATTTTCTTGAAAAAGTGTCATCACGCATTATCAATGAAGTTCGAGGTATCAATCGTGTGGCTTATGATATTAGTAGCAAACCGCCGGCAACAATTGAGTGGGAATAGAAACGAATGTAATGCGTTTCTTGTTGAATTTTTGTAATGTTTATAATAATATAGAGACGTTTTGTCAAAACGTCTCATTTATAAATATTAAAATAAATTGTGATTGTCATTTCGACATAGATAGGACGCACGATGAGCGACAGCATATCACATGTCCGAATGAAGCGGAAAAAATCCGGATTTCTCACTACGTTCAAAATGACAAATAAATAATCAAATAAACAAAAACAAATATGTTACATGGAAAAATTATCAAAGAAGCATACACATTTGACGATGTATTATTAGTACCGGCATATTCGGAAGTGCTACCGCATCAAGTTGATTTAAAGACCAAATTGTCAAAAAATATTACCTTAAACATTCCGATTATTTCCGCGGCTATGGATACTGTAACCGAAAGTGCTATGGCGACAGCTATGGCTTTGGAGGGCGGTTTGGGCATTATACATAAAAATTTGGATATAGAAGCCCAAGCAGCAGAAGTTATTAAGGTTAAAAATACACCGGTTGATATGAAAGAATATCCAAGAGCCGTATTCGGAAAATCCGGCAAACTGTTAACAGGAGCGGCTATTGGTGTTAGTGCTGATTTGTTAGACCGTGTAAACGCTTTATACAATGCCGGTGTTGATGTGGTAACGATGGATTCGGCTCATGGTCATTCCAAAGGAATTATTGATGCATTGAAAAAAGTCAAACAATTATTTCCTGATTTAGAGGTAATTGCCGGTAATATTGTGACGGCACAAGCGGCTCAAGATTTAGTCGATGCCGGTGCCGATGCCGTAAAAATAGGTGTTGGACCCGGAGCCATTTGCACAACACGTGTGGTGGCAGGTGTCGGTGTGCCACAGTTAACGGCGGTTAATGATGTATTTGAACAACTTAAAGGTCAAAATGTCGGTATTATAGCTGACGGCGGTATTAAATTTTCCGGTGACATTGCCAAAGCCATTGCCGTAGGAGCCCATTCGGTTATGTTAGGGCGACTGCTTGCCGGAACGGATGAAGCCCCTGGCGATATTGTGATTAAAAACGGGAAAAAATTCAAATCCTATGTTGGTATGGGATCTATGGCAGCTATGCAGCGTGGCAGTAAAGACCGGTATTTTCAACACAATAAATCCGATAAAAAATTGGTCCCCGAGGGTATTGAAGCCATTGTAGATTACAAAGGTAGTGTACATCAAATAATTTTCCAATTATTAGGCGGATTACAAGCCGGAATGGGCTATTGCGGGACTAAAAATATTGAGGCATTACGTTCTGATGCCCGATTGGTTAAAATATCTAGCGCCGGTTTGACCGAAAGTCATCCACACGATGTATTGATTGCTAAAAACGCTCCGAATTATCATGAAACACCATAAATGATTTTTGAAAATCTATGCGAACCTCTATCAAAAGGAAGTTTTTTTATATGACTTAATATATTTAAAAAAAGAGGCTGTCTCAAAAGCATCAGGAATATATCTGAGAATTGAATATTTGAAAAAACTCTAAGATATCTACCCGAATATGGGAACCCTTTTGAGACAGCCTCCTCTTTATATAAAATGGTTAGTAAAACAAATTTTATAATTGCGCTATAATCTTATTAAAAGTTTGACTCGGCCGCATAGCCGTTTCAGCTTTTTGGTCGTCGGGTAGGTAATAACCGCCTATATCTGTTGGTTTACCTTCTGCAGCTGCAATTTCTTTCAAAATATCAGCTTCATTTTCAATTAATTGCTTAGCAATCGGGGTAAATTTTGCTTTTAATTCTTGATCATCATTTTGGTCAGCCAAAGCTTTTGCCCAATATTGTGCGAGATAAAAATGCGAACCGCGGTTATCCAGTTGTCCAACTTTACGTCCGGGGGAACGTTTATTTTCCAGATAATCGCCAACAGCATTATCCAAAGCTTTTGCCATTACTTTGGCTTTTTCATTATCATATTTATCACCTAAAAATTCTAATGAAGACATCAATGCCAAAAATTCGCCTAATGAATCCCAACGCAAGTGCCCTTCTTCTAAAAATTGTTGCACATGTTTGGGGGCGGAACCACCGGCACCGGTTTCAAATAAACCACCACCTGCCAGTAAAGGTACAATAGACAACATACGAGCGCTGGTGCCAAGTTCCAAAATAGGAAAAAGATCAGTTAAGTAATCACGCAAAACATTTCCGGTAACTGAAATCGTGTTTTCTCCTTTTCTGACTCGCTCTAATGTAAACCGCATGGCATCTTCAGGTGACATAATATGGATTTCCAATCCATTGGTATCATGATTTTTTAAGTATTTTTCTACTTTTTTAATCAATTGTGCATCGTGAGCACGGTTTTTATCTAACCAAAATACAGCAGGATAACCGGTAGCTCTAGCACGATTAACGGCTAATTTGACCCAATCTTGAATCGGGATGTCTTTGGTACGTGCCATACGCCAGATATCACCTTTTTGCACTTTGTGTCGGCTCAAAATATTACCTTGTGCGTCTATTACTTCGACGGTGCCGTTTTCAGGAATTTCAAAAGTAGTCGGGTGCGAGCCGTATTCTTCGGCTTTTTGTGCCATTAGCCCTACATTTTGTACAGTCCCCATGGTAGCAGGATCAAAGCTGCCGTTTTTTTGCGCATCTTCAATCACCACTTGATAAAAACCGGCATAAGCTCTATCCGGAATGACAGCTTTGGTATCTTGCAATTCGCCTTTAGCATTCCACATACGACCACCGTCTCTTATAACAACCGGCATGGAAGCATCGATAATGACTTTATTTGGCAAGTGCAGATTAGTAATCCCTTTATCAGAATCGACCATAGCTAAAGCAGCTTGTTTATCATAAACTTTTTGAATGTCTGCTTCAATAGCTTTGCGCTCTGCTTCCGGTAACTTTTGAATGCGTTTATACAAATCTGCCAGTCCGTTATTCGGATTAAAGCCGATTTTTTCTAATACATCTGCATATTTTTCTAATACATCTTTATAGTATTCTTTGACAGCATATCCGAACATAATAGGGTCGGAAACTTTCATCATGGTGGCTTTTAAATGCAATGAAAATAAGACATCTTTATCTTTAGCATCTTTGATTTGTTCTTTATAAAAATTTTGTAAAGCTTTGGTATTCATAAATGTCATATCCAAAACTTCATCTTTTTGTGCATGCAAATCATCTTTAAGGACGACTTCGCCATTGGGCGTTTTTAAAACAATTTTAAAATCGGTTTCTGCCGGAACAACTACTGATTTTTCATTGCCGTAAAAATCATCCGCTTGCATATGCGCTACATGGGTTTTAGAATCCTTTGTCCATGGTTTCATCATCTTATGTGGATTTTTTTGGGCAAATTTCTTCACACTTTCCGCGGCACGGCGGTCAGAATTTCCTTGACGTAAAACCGGATTTACGGCACTACCTAATAATTTGGCAAAACGTTGACGCAAAGCTTTTTCTGCTTCAGTTTTGGGTTCTTCCGGAAAATCTGGTAGGGCATAGCCCTTTTCTTGCAATTCTTTTATAGCAGCTTGTAGTTGCGGTATTGAAGCACTAATATTAGGTAATTTGATAATATTTGCGTCCGGACTTTGCGTTAATTCGCCCAAATATGCTAAATCATCGGTTTTTTGTTGGTCTTTTTTTAAGTAATCGGGAAAATTTGCCAAAGTTCTTCCGGCTAAAGAAATATCTTTCGTATCGATATTAACACCGGCTGCTTTAACAAAAGCCCGTACAATTGGTAATAATGAATAAGTTGCCAAAGCTGGCGCTTCATCAACTTTAGTCCATATTATGCTAGATTTTTTATCACTCATATTTAAAAATTTTAATTAGGTTAAATGTTATTTATGAAATGCTTCAAAAATAACAAAAATAAACCAATCAACAACTGTTATCTAAGGATAAAATCTAATTTAAGTGATATAAGAATAGCTTTTTGAAATACTATCATTTATTTAAGTAAAAACTATTTTTTTAGTATTTTATCGGTCAATTTTTTTAATATAATTTAATTTAAAAATTGATATTGGTACGGTTATTGATAATTTTGCAATATGAAAATCATTTTATTATTAACCTTAATATTAAACTTCAATTTTATGAATCAAAGGGCTACTGAAACGGCAATTTTTGCCGGTGGTTGTTTTTGGTGTACCGAAGCCATTTTTAAAGAGATGAAAGGCGTAAAAAGTGTAGTCCCCGGCTATACCGGTGGCAAACGTCCCAATCCTACCTATGAACAAGTTTCAACCGGTGAAACCGGTCATGCCGAAGCTGTCAAAATTGTTTTTGACCCTTCTAAAGTTAGTTATGAAGAGCTATTGCAAGTATTTTTTGCTACGCATGATCCTACCACGTTAAACCGGCAAGGTAACGATGTAGGGACACAATACCGTTCAGCAATATTTTATACCAATGATCATCAAAAAGAAATTGCAAATGCTTATATAAAGTTTTTAAATGATTCAGATATTTATGACCAATATATTGTAACTGAAGTGGTTCCGGCTACTGAATTTTATGAAGCAGAAGATTATCATAAAAATTATTTGGCTAATAATCCGCAAAATCCGTATTGTCAATATGTGGTTTTACCAAAGCTAGAAAAATTCAGGAAACATTTTAAAAACAAATTAAAACATGACTAAAAATATCAATCTTTCTAAATTGATTTTGAGTGTACTGTTTGATGCAATCGGGATGACATCCTTTTTTATTCCTGGGTTTGGCGAATTTTCTGATGTGATTTGGGCGCCACTTTCTTATTGGTTAATGACAAAAATGTATGCCGGCAAAATAGGGCAAGTTAGTGGTGTTATTAATTTCGTTGAAGAAATTGCCCCCGGTTTAGATTTTATCCCGACTTTTACTTTGACTTGGATTTATGATACATTTTTCTCAAAAAAGTAATTTTTTTTAAATCTGTATTTCGCACTAAATCAAATTATTAGTTTGGGACAATAAAAAAACTAACAAAAAAAGACGATTAAAAAGTTTGCCAAATAAAATTCTTGTTTTATATTTGCACTCGCAAACGCAAAGAGCGAGATTAGCTCAGTTGGTTTAGAGCATCCCGACTACAGTCGGGAGGGTCACAGGAAAAAAGAGTTTAGGGCGATTAGCTCAGTTGGTTTAGAGCACCTGCCTTACAAGCAGGGGGTCACTGGTTCGAATCCAGTATCGCCCACAAACCGAAAGCCGTAGGATTTTATCTTACGGCTTTTTTGATATTTACAATGATGTATTACTGCTACATTTTATATTCTCAAATTTTAGATAAATATTACATCGGTCATACACAAGATTTGGATAGTCGATTAAAGAAACATTTGACTAATCATAAAGGATTTACCGGCAGTGCTGCGGATTGGAAGATAGAAAAATTCATTGTTTTTAAATCCTAAACCTACTAGGTTTCTAAAACCTAGTAGGTTTCATTAATATTCTGATTGTCAATTGTTAATAATCACTTATTTTATTGACAATCAGTATGTTTTAAAACTGACTAAGTATTTCTGATCAACACACCACCAAAGACTATTTTTTCGTAATTTTATTCAATCCAATACCTTTTTTAGTTGTTGTTTTTAATAAGTATGCTCCATTGGGTAGATTTGATATATTTATTTTAGCCATATCAATGATTCCCGGTACTTTATAAGATTTTACCAATTTTCCACTCATATCAAACAATTCAATTTTTTTAATATTTGGAACTTCAACTTGTACAAAATCCGTAACAGGATTAGGATATGTTTTAACATTGATCACAGGTTGGTCAATGCCACCATTGTCAAACGGTAATTCTTCATTTGTTAACCAAATATCATAATTGCCATGTTGTGTATTGAAACTACCATCTTCTGATTTGGTTTTTCCCAGCAAATAATTAAAATCAATAGCTTCGAGTTCATCTACATCATCACCTCCCAGATGAAAGAATGTATTAAAATTGTTAGAGAAATCAATACCTATAAGCCAACTGTCATAATTCCCATTATTAGTTGCAAAATCTCCATCATTTGAGTTAGAATAGCCGGCTATATAACCGACCGGGGCATTGCTACTTCTTATTACCAGTTGTGTATCAATAATATCTGTAGTAAAATCTGCACCGGTTCCTCCAATATTGGTTTGGTAATTTAATTGTCCGGTTTGATTGTCTATTTCTAAAAACCAAATATCAAAATTGCCTAAAGGATTGGTAATATCGCCATCGGATGAGTTGGAACTTCCTGCGACATAAGTTGTGCCGGAAAAATTAGTAATATGCGGGTCCTTGTCAATGCCACTACCACCATATGATTGTTGCCAAACAATGTTATCATTGGTATCAATTTTAAAAATCCAATAATCATAATTGCCATGATTAGTTGTTAAATCTCCGTCATTTGATTTAGAATAGCCGGTTATTATACCATCACTGCCACCCCAACTTTTATTAAATTCTACACTCTTATCGTCATTGCTACCACCATAAGTGTGTTGTGAAAGGATATTTCCATCAGTATCCAGATTGAGCAGCCAAATATCATAACCGCCATGATTGCTGCCGGTGGCTATATCACCATCAGTTGATTTGCTATACCCCAGTACTTTTATGCCTGAATTGACTACAATAACCGAAGTAGCTTTATCAATATCACTTCCCCCAAAAGTTTTAACCCAAATAAGATTGCCGGAAGTATCCAGTTTAGCCACTAAATAATCATAATTACCGTGACCTGATGTGATATCCCCGTCATTTGATTTGGTTGCCCCAACTACATAAATATCAGAGCCAACGAAAGCTATATCATAAATATAATCAGCATTTGAGCCACCAAATGTTGTTTGCCAAATAATGTCGCCGTTACTAGGATCAATGGACATAACATAGGCATCATAGTTGCCTTGGTTACTTGTAAAGTCACCATCAACGGATTTATAGTGTCCACCGATAATAAGTCCGGGTGAAGGATAAATTACAGGAGATGGTGACAAAAAGCAAGTAGCTTTGTCAGAATCGGTTCCGCCGTACAATTTTTGCCAATGAACGGTTTGCGATTGCAAAATTAATGATTGAACAATCAACAATAGAATAAGTAAAGATTTTTTCATAATAATTGATTTTTGATATGAATAGTAGCATAAAGTTATGAATTATTTTGCTATATCTCAAAAATAAATCAAAAAATTATTGAAAAAATACAATTATTTCAAAATTTCAATCTCAAACATCTTATCCCATTTTTTGCCGGTTACAAATAGATGTCCGGTTTTCTTGTCGTAGGCAATACCGTTTAAGACGTCTAATTGGGGGTGTTTAGTAACTTTGTTGTGTAAGTCGGATAAGTTGATAATACCTTCAACAGCGCCGGTTTTAGGGTCGATGATAGCCAAGGCATTTTTTTGCCAAACATTAGTGTAAATTTTGCCGTTTACCCATTCCAATTCGTTGATACGCGTTATTTTATGCCGGTTAGTATAAACATTGATATAATCTTTTTCATCTAAAGTTTCGGGGTCAAGTTGCCAAATTTTTTCGGTTCCGTCTGATTTGTATAGAATAGTTCCATCGTTGCACAAGCCCCAGCCCTCTTTGCTGTTTTGGTATTTGAATTCACCGGTTTTGTTCAAGTTAGTATCATAGATAAAACCTATACCGCTTTGCCAAGTCAATTGATACACTTTATCATTGAGAATACTGATACCTTCACCGAAGTATTTTCTATCTAAATCAATTTTTTTATAAATTTTACCGGTTTTATAGTCTGTTTTTCGTAAGCTTGATTCGCCGTGTAATCCGGTGCCTTCATAAAGCGTATCTTTATAAAATTCGAGTCCTTGGGTAAATGCATTGATATCGTGCGGATAGGTATGAATGAGTTTGTATTTTAAAACTTTGGGTGAAACACCGGCATAAAGTTCTATATTCTTAGTGATTTTTTTTACAGATTGGTCGCCTTTAATAAAATCAAAAATAATTTGATGCGGGCCTAATTTAAATTTATCATCAAGCTTGAGTTCAATTTGATTTTTATAGGGCATTTTGGCAAGTTCATCGCCGTCAACAGCCACGTAAATTTGGTCAATATCCGATTGGTTCAAATTATTAATCGTTACCTTTATCACTTGATTTTGTTGTGGTTTTTCAGGTAAATTAATTTGAATTTTGATGTCTTTTTGACAAGATATTAATCCTAAAAAAAATAAAATGACTGCTGTAAATTTGTTCATAGCTTGGGGGTTTAAACAGCTCTTTCCAAAAGCTTTGCTTTTGGAAAGAGTTTAATATTGATTCAAAATTAATTAGTTTCGTTTGACTAAATCCCTTACCGGTTGGTTTAAGATTAGGTCGATATAGAGATTGATGTTGTTTTTCAAGTCTTTACGATGGCTAATAAAATCTAAAAAACCGTGTTCCAATAAAAATTCCGACCGTTGAAATCCTTCCGGTAAATCTTTTCCGGTTGTATCTTTGATGACGCGTGGTCCGGCAAAACCGATCAATGCACCCGGTTCGGCAATGTTGATATCGCCGAGCATGGCAAATGATGCCGTTGTACCACCGGTTGTAGGATCGGTTAAAAGCGAAATATAAGGCACCTTGGCTTTTCCCATACGGGCAATAGCTGCTGATGTTTTGACCAATTGCATCAACGAAATAGCCGCTTCTTGCATGCGGGCGCCACCGGATTTTGAAATCATCACCATGGGAATTTTATGTTCGGTTGCATAGTCCATGGCACGGGCTATTTTTTCGCCAACGACTGAACCCATAGAACCACCGATAAATGCAAAATCCATAGCGGCAACAACCAAGTCTTTACCTTTTGATTTGCCCACGCCAACTCGTACGGCATCATTTAATTTGGTTTTTTTGTAAGCTGCTTTAAGCCGGTCTTTATATTTTTTAGTATCTTCAAATTTTAACGGGTCTTTGGATTTCATTTCTTTCCAAAGTTCTTCATATTTACCATCGTCAAATAATATTTCAAAATATTCTTCGCTGCCAATACGCATATGATAACCATCTTCCGGACTAACATATAAATTTTCAATTAAAACGTCTTTGTCAACTATTTTTCCTGATGGGGTTTTATACCAAAGTCCTTCCGGTATTTCTTTTTTTTCGGAAGTCGGTGTAACAATTCCTTTAATTTTTCTTTTAAACCACGACATAATATTGTTGTTTAGTTAGTTGTTTGTTTTGTTATTTGTCAATAGTTGTGGTATTGACATTATTTAAATCTTCAAAAGCACGCGATAAACGCTTTTTAAATGTAAGTTCACCTTCACGCAGCCATTTACGCGGGTCGTAATATTTCTTATTGGGTAAATCCGGTCCTTCGGGATTACCAATTTGTGTTTTTAAATATGCTTGATATTTATCAAAATAATCACGAACACCTTCTGTAAAAGCAAATTGGGTATCGGTATCAATATTCATTTTGATAACCCCGTAACTGATAGCATCTTTGATGTCTTTCAGTTCCGAACCGCTACCGCCATGAAAGACAAAATTAACCGGTAAGGCATCAATATGAAATTTGTCTTGAATAAATTTTTGAGAATTTTTTAAAATATCGGGGCGTAATTCCACATTGCCGGGTTTATAAACACCATGCACATTACCAAATGAAGCAGCTACGGTAAAAAACGGACTGATTTTGCTTAATTCTTCAAAAGCATAAGCGACTTCTTCCGGTTGTGTATAGAGTCGGGCATTATCAACATCGCTGTTATCGACACCATCTTCTTCACCGCCGGTAATTCCCAATTCTATCTCAAGGTGCATATCCAAATCTTTCATCTTTTTGAGATATTTTTTACTAATCTCAATATTCTCTTTTAAGGGTTCTTCCGATAAATCCAACATGTGGGAACTAAAAAGCGGTTTACCGTTTTTTTTATAAAAATCTTCACCGGCTTTTAGTAGCCCGTCTATCCAAGGTAATAATTTTTTAGCGGCATGGTCGGTATGAATAATTACAGGCACCCCATATAATTCTGCTAACTGGTGAATGTGTTTGGCTCCGGCAACAGCTCCGGCTATTGATGCTTGTTGATGCTCATTAGGTAAACCTTTGCCTGCCATAAAATGAGCACCACCATTTGAAAATTGGATAATAATGGGCGCTTTCATATCTCTTGCGGTTTCCAGTGCTGCATTGATAGTGTTTGAACCGGTTACATTGACTGCCGGTATGGCGAAGCCCTTTTCTTGGGCGTATGCAAATAAATCTTGAAGGGTTTGACCGTAAACTATTCCGGGTTTTAATTTCATAACGTCGATTTTTAGTTGTGTAAAATTACATAATTTTTTTATAATCTTGGCTTATGTTACGTGCAATTTTCTTGTCAAAAGTTTTTTACGGGCTTAACTAATTGGCTTTAAATCGTTTTTTATAACTTTGCATTTTAATTTTAAAATATTTTTATGTCTATTAACAGAATCATGGATCCCATCGGCAAACTTATGGGTTTGCGATACAAATCTCATCCTTGGCACGGCATCAATATCGGACCCAATGCCCCGAAAAGTTTAATAGCTTTTATAGAAATGGTGCCAACAGATACCGTAAAATATGAAGTAGATAAAGAAAGCGGTTACCTGCGTATCGATCGTCCGCAAAAATATTCCAATGTGGTTCCGACTTTATATGGTTTTATTCCGCAAACTTATTGTGCCGAATTGGTTGCCGAATATGCCAATGAAAAAACCGGTAGAAAAGATATCGTAGGCGATAAAGACCCTTTGGATATTTGTGTATTGACCGAAAAAGAAATTGTGCATGGTGATATCATTGTGCAATCTAAACCAATAGGTGGATTCAGAATGATTGACGGCAATGAAGCCGATGATAAAATCATAGCTGTATTAGAAGGTGATGCTGTTTTTGACATATATAATGATGTGAGTGAATTGCCGCAACTTATTGTAGACCGGCTCAAACATTATTTTTTGACTTATAAAGATTTGCCTGGAAATCCGAGCAATGTCGAAATTACAGATACTTATGGTGCCGATGAAGCTTTGGAAGTCATCAAACGTTCTATGAAAGATTATCGCAATAAGTTGAATAATTTGGGCAGTTTGTTGCAGGAAGAATAACTTGAGTTGAAAGTTACACTTCGACAGGCTCAGTGACCTAAGTTAAAAGTTGAAAGAGAATTGCAAGTAGCAAGTAACAAGCACGGTATAAAAAAATCATATCATAACTCAGTAAACAACATAATCACATAAGCAGATAGGCGAAGAAGTACTTTATGTTTGGATAAAGCATATAGTAATAATAAAACCGTCATAAATATAGCCACACGCGCCAAATAATCACCTTGTTGGGTATAGAAAGTTTGTTGCTCGTTGAGATGCACCATGGTATTAACGCTACCGCGTTTGTTATAGCCCAAAGATTTTTCGATATTGCCTAGTTGATTGATATGTGCCGAAATGCCGGTATTGGCTGACTGAACCACATCACGCCGGTTTTCAATGGCTCGCAAGCGGGCAATGCTCAAATGCTGGCGGTGCCCCTCGGTATTTCCCCACCAACCGTCATTGGTGATAACTGCCAGCAAATTGGCACCATTCTTGACATAATCCGTAACATAACCACCGTAAACGCTTTCATAACAAATAATCGGTGCCACTTTGATGGATGTGCCGGAAACTTTAAAAACACTACGCTCTTTTTGTGATACATTTGACCCCATGGAAACCCCAATGGTCTTCGTAACCCAATCCCCGATTAAAGGTTCCAATATTTTTCTAAATGGGGTATATTCCGCCCCAACGACTAATTTGCTTTTATGATAGACTTGCACACTATCATCCGGACTAACCAAAACAGCAGAATTATACATATCGTACCACCTGCCCATACGGGTTTTATTGGCTGTGTCGGGAATATTTTTGATGTTTTTAGGATACCAATGTATAAAATCAACGCCGGTTAAAATATGCGTATGATATTTTTTAGAAAAGGTTTTCATTAAATAATAGGGGCGCGAATAGGTGAAATCTGCAATTTCAATGTATTGTGAAATAGCAGTTTCGGGTGCGACAATCAAATCAGCTTTCGGATTGGCTAATTCTAAAAAATTCTCGGTCAGTTCCGTATTGTTATACTTAAATTTTTCTTTCCAAGGGTCTAAATTTGGTTGTAAAATGGATACTTTGGCAGTTTTTCCTTTAGTTTTGTATTGAATTTCAATATATTGTGATAAAAGTATCGGTAGTACAATGTACAGAAGTGTTTTGATACTTCCGGTAATCAAATATTTGCGATTTTTGGTTTTTAAGTATTTTGAGATAGAAAGATATGCTATAATATTGACTAATAAAATCCAAAAACTACCACCGAATATGCCGGTATATTCATACCATTGAATCCAACCGGTTTGTTCGGAAAAACCGTTTCCAAGATTGAGCCAAGGCCAAGAAAAATCCCAGTACAAATGAAATTTTTCAAAACTCATCCAAGCAAAAATAAAGTAAGCCAATGCCATACGTTGCGGTAAGCGTTTTCTAACCCAATGAAAAGACCAAAAAACCAAGCTCATCAGTAGCGAATTGACCACAATGGCAAATACCCCACCAACTACAGTCGAATTAACTATCCACCAAGTTTTTAAAAGATTCCAAATAAAAAAAGCCAGGTAAACATACAAGAAAAAATGTTTTTGCGATTTGTTTTTAATAAAATTTTCACTCAACAGAAGTAAAGGTACAAAAGCAAAAAATAAAAAAATAGGGTAGCCGGAAGTTGGCCAGCCCAAAGCAAACAATAAACCCGATAAAATTGCTAAAATTAAATTTTTCAAATTAGTTTAATTTTTAAAACAAAAATACACAAATTAAGCTTAGATTTTTGTGATTTTTTTAATATCTTACTTTTATGGAAAGTAACAGTTAATTTGCTAAAATCAGTATTGTTTTATTCCGGTAAATAATTTAATTTTTATTCGTTCTCAATGCTAAATTATTGAAAAATAATAATCATTATTTTATTTTGAATACAAATAAAAAATACATAAAAAAATATTTATTTTATGATAAATATCAGTTTTTTAAAAGTTATGATAAGTTATTTTTACTTGAAAATCAAAATACTATGAAAAAACACAATTTCTATGCAGGCCCAAGCATTTTGCCGCAATATACTATAGAACAAACCATAGAAGGGATTAAAAATTTTGCCGGAACCGACTTGTCGGTTTTGGAAGTATCACATCGCAGTAAAGAATTTGTGGCTGTGATGGAAGAAGCGCAACAATTGTTTAAAGAATTGTTAGACATTCCGGATGGCTATTCGGTTTTGTTTTTGCAAGGTGGTGCCAGCACCCAGTTTGCTATGGTACCGTTTAACTTACTAAATACAAAAGCTGCTTATCTCGACACCGGTGCATGGAGTAGCAAAGCCATCAAAGAAGCTAAGGGCTTTGGTGAAACCGAAGTCGTGGCAAGCAGTAAAGATCAGGGCTACAATTATATTCCCAAAGATTACAAGATACCCGAAGATGCCGATTATTTTCACATCACGACCAACAACACTATAGCCGGTACCGAAATCAAAGAAGATATTGATTCGCCGGTGCCATTGGTTGCCGATATGTCATCGGATATTTTCAGTCGACCGGTTGATGTGTCCAAATATGCTTTGATTTATGGTGGCGCACAAAAAAACTTAGGACCTGCCGGAGCAACTTTTGTTATCATCAAAGATGATATATTGGGCAAAGTCAGTCGTCATATTCCGACGATGCTCAATTACCAAACACACATTGACAAAGCTTCCATGTTTAATACGCCACCGGTTTTGGCGGTCTTTTCAGCTTTGCAAACTTTAAGATGGCTCAAGAATAATGGTGGGGTTGTTGCAGCTCAAAAGCGCAATATTGAAAAAGCCAATCTGCTGTACGATGAAATTGATCGTAATAAATTATTTACAGCGGCTGTACCTAATCCTAAAGATCGTTCATTGATGAACATCACTTTTGTAATGAATGATGCCTATAAACAATACGAACAAGATTTCTTGGATTTTGCCGCTCAGCAAGGCATCGTCGGTATCAAAGGACACCGTTCGGTAGGTGGCTTTAGAGCATCAACCTACAATGCCTTGCCCAAAGAAAGCGTGGAAGTCTTGGTAAAAACCATGCAAGATTTTGAAAAACGTGTCAATTAGGGGAAAGCGAAAAATTTCTTTTCCTCAATTCCTCAAATTGCAAGCAGTAGTAATCTTAAAAATAGAAAATAAACAACAAAGAATATAATATTCTATAAAGCAGATAAAATCATCAATTCCTCAAAAAAATCACATAAACATAAACAATCAATGAAAAAAGTATTAATCGCCACAGTTAAACCTTTCGCACCGGCTGCGATTACAAAAATGAAAAAATTGTTGGATGAAGCCGGCTATGATTTACAGATTCTTGAAAAATATCCTGACAAACAAGCTTTAATCGATGCTGTCAAAAACGTCGATGCGCTTATCGTTCGCAGCGACAAGGTCGATAAAGAAGTATTAGACCAAGCACCCAATCTGAAAATTGTGGTACGTGCCGGAGCGGGCTACGACAATATCGATTTAGATGCCGCTACTAAAAATAATGTCGTGGTAATGAATACCCCCGGACAAAACGCCAATGCCGTTGCCGAATTAGTCCTCGGGATGATGGTCATGATGGCGCGTAATAAATATAATGGTAAACCCGGTACCGAACTCAAAGCTAAAACGCTTGGCATTCACGCCTATGGCAACGTCGGGAAAAATGTGGCGCGTATAGCCAAAGGTTTCGATATGAATGTGGTTGCCCACGACCCTTATGTGTCATCGGAAATAGTAGAACGGGACGGTATCAAAGATTATGAAAATGTTGAAGATATGTATGCCGATGCGCAATATGTGTCTTTGCATATTCCCGCTACCAAGCAAACTATCAAAAGCATCAATTATGATTTGCTTAAACGCATGCCGGAGAATGCCGTCTTAATCAATACTGCCCGTAAAGAAATTATTGATGAAGACGGTTTATTGAAAATTATGGAAGAGCGTCCTGATTTTAAATACATTTCGGATATAGCCCCCGATAAAAAAGACGAATTCGAAAGCCGTTTTGCTGACCGGATTTTCTTTACGCCTAAAAAAATGGGTGCGCAGACTGCCGAAGCTAACATCAATGCCGGTGTGGCAGCCGTTAAACAAATCGTAAACTTTTTTGAGAATAATGATTTAACTTACAAATTGAACTAAAATATGGCTACAATTAAAGCATTTAAAGGATACAGACCGCCAAAAGATATTGCCAAAGACGTGTCATCATTACCTTATGATGTCATGAACTCGCAAGAAGCTGCCGAGATGGCAAAAGGTAAACCCATGTCACTTTTACATATCACCAGAGCTGAGATAGATTTGCCCGAAGGCACTGATATTCATTCGGAAGCAGTTTATAAAAAAGCAGTTGAAAATTATCAAAAATTTAAAGAAAACGGTTGGTTGGTGCAAGATGACAAACCCCGTTTTTACATTTATGCCCAAACCATGGACGGTAGAACCCAATACGGAATTGTCGGTGCGGCAGCGGCACAAGATTATTTTGACGGTGTGATAAAAAAACACGAGTTAACCCGCCCCGATAAAGAAGAAGACCGTATGGTTTTGACCCGTTATTTGAATGCCAATATCGAGCCGGTATTCTTTTCATACAAAGCCGTTCCGGAGATAGATGAAATAGTAGAAAAAACAGTCCAAAATAATGAACCGGTTTATGATTTTACAGCCGAAGATGGTTTCGGACATCATTTTTGGGTCATTGAAAGCGATGAAGACAATACCCGTTTAGAAAAATTATTTACCGAGAAAGTGCCTTATACTTACGTAGCTGACGGACATCACCGGACGGCAGCAGCTGCCAGAATCATGCAAGAAAAAAAAGCCCAAAATCCTAATCATACCGGCAAAGAAGCTTATAACTATTTTATGGCGGTGCATTTTCCTGATAATCAGTTGAAAATCATCGATTATAATCGTGTGGTCAAAGATTTGAACGGCTTGACCAAAGATGAATTTTTAGAAAAATTATCAAAAAATTTTGAAATTGAAAAAATAGGCAAAGACATATACAAGCCGGCTAAATTGCACGAATTTTCAATGTATTTGGATGGTGATTGGTACAAACTAACTGCCAAACCGGGCACTTATGACGATAACGACCCGATTGACCAGCTTGATGTCAGTGTGTTATCAAAACATATTTTAGAGCCGGTGTTAGACATTAAAGATTTACGAACTAGCAAACGTATTGATTTCGTCGGTGGTATTCGTGGTTTGAAAGAATTGGAAAAACGTGTGGATTCCGGTGATTATAAAGTGGCATTTGCCTTGTATCCGGTGTCTATGCAGCAATTGATAAACATTGCCGATACGGGCAACATTATGCCGCC
>WFZY01000028.1 GCA_015489265.1 Flavobacteriaceae bacterium
AATACGGGTGGCTTTTTTAGTTATCAAACCTGCTAGGTTTTGAAAACCTAGCAGGTTTAGACAATTCGTTGATAATCAACGTCATTTTGTTATAAATGGTTTCATAATCCGGAAGTTTCTTATCCAAATATATCCACATCATGATAGTTTTGTCGGGTAAATTTAATTGATGCTGTTGCAACCTAAAACTCTCACGCATCAAGCGTTTGATCCGATTGCGTTGAACAGCTTTTCTAATTTTTTTTTTAGGAACTGAAAAACCTACCATATATGGCACGTCTTCGGGATAATCGACTTGCAAGTACACCAATCGCAACGGATATACAACCACCGAATGCCCTTCTTTAAATAAGGCATCAATCAAAAGTTTGCGTTTCAAACTGCGTTGGCGTGGTAAAGTATATTTATGCTGGGTCATTTAGTTTTTATCAGAATTTTCTTGTGGCTTTTCAAAAGATTTGATGTTATTCTCTTGATCAATGTCCGCCATAAAACCGAGCGGGTCAATAACAATGGCTTGAATATCGTCTTTTTTCCGGTCAATTGTAAAACGGTATTTCTGAACGGGATAACGCCAATCCTTCAACACTTTGCGCGGTATTTGCGGAAACGGATTGCGTTTTTGTCCCCGCATCAAGTCCAAAGGGATATAATAACTTTCCTTGCTACCATCTTTATAAATCACGAATATATCAACCGGCATCGGCATGGAACCGGCATATTTTATGATGACATCCGTCTGATTATTTTTAGCTATCAAACTATCAATTTTATAATCGATATGGTGAATCGTATGTATCCACTCGTTTTGAAACCATTTGAGATTCATACCGGAAGTTTTTTCGGCAATACGGAAAAAATCATCGGGTTGCGGATGTTTCATCGCCCAATTTTTATAATAATTTTTTAAAGTTAAATTTAGTTTATCAAATCCTATAATGTAACCCAACTGACTTAAAACCAACTTACCTTTATCGTAGGCGTTTATCCAATAAGCCAAATTGGTTTGATAATGGTCGGAATGGGTTGCCAAGGGTTCTTCTTTACCTTGCTGAACCAGATATTGATAACTTTGATAAGAGCCTTCAAAAGGATTGGGTGATTGCGCACCATTTACCGCCACATTAGCCATATCTTGAATAAAAGACGTAAAACCTTCATCCATCCAAGGATATTCAGATTCATTGCTCGCCAAACTAAATTGGAACCAAGCATGTCCCATCTCGTGTTGAACGGTACCGCGTAAGCTGTTAAAAGCTTTGTTACCATTGACAAAAGTGCACATAGCATATTCCATACCACCGTCACCGGCTTGAATGACACTGTATTTTTTATAAGGATAAGCGCCGACATAATGATTGTAAAACTGCATGGTTTTAACGGCAACCGGCTCTAATTTTTTCCAAGTATCTTTGATTTTATCGTCATTTTGATAGAAAAAATGCAAATTTACACTATCATTGACCTTCACTATATCATGCACATAATCGGGGTCTGCCGCCCATGAAAAGTCATGCACGTTGGGCGCTACAAAGTGCCAAGTCAATTTATCGCCTTGCGGAAGTTTCAACGGCTTATCCGTAGGATAATTTTTCCCGATTTGTTCCGGATTTTGCAAATAACCGGTTCCTGCTACCATATATTTTTTATCGATATGAATGGTTACGTCAAAATCGCCCCAAACGCCGTAAAATTCGCGAGCAATATACGGGTCGGTATGCCAGCCGCGTTGGTCGTATTCGCACATTTTAGGATACCATTGCGCCATGGAATAATCAATACCTTCGGCATTATCACGTCCGGCACGACGGATAATTTTAGGCACTTGCGCCAAATAATTCATGTCAAAAACGGTACTTTTACCGGGCAATAAAGGTTGATTTAATTCAACTTCCAAAATCGTCTCTTCAACTTTATAAGTTAAGGGCTGTCCGTCTTGGGTCAAGGTATTGATTTTGATAAAACCGATTTCGTCGGGCTTTAAAGCTTGCAGGGTTTTATCCATATTTCTATCGGGGTCCGGCACTGTGCGGGCTTTCCAATCCATAGCACTGCCGGGTTGAAAAGCATTCCAATACAAGTGATAATAGACCTTAGTCAAAGTATCGTGCGAATTGTTTTTGTAAACCAATTTTTGTTTGCCGGTATATTGGTGTTTTTTCGTATCCATATCCACATCCATGGTGTATTGCACATATTGTTGCCAATAACCGCGTTTCTCAGGTTCTGTCATACCTTTATTAACATGTTGAGTTTTAACATCTTTTGATGTTTCAACAATATTTTTTTGCGATTGGCATCCGGCTAAAATCATACCGGTAAAAAGGATAAAACTTAAATACTTCATAAAGAATATTTTTTTGAACAACGAATATACGATTTTATTGGTTAATTGGTTATTTGATGATATTGGTTATTTGAGGAATTGATGAACTGATGAATTGATGAGTACATATCGCTGAGAGATTCCAATAATAATCGGGATTGAATTGAAGCGCCAGCTCAAATTATCAATTCTCAATTAATCCGCACTTCGCACTTTATCGCTTTCCACTAAATACTTGCTTCTTAAAACTACTTTCCGATACAAAAATTTCTAAAAATATTATCCAATAAATTATCCGTTGTGATGTCGCCGGTTATTTCTCCCAAACTGTGCAAAGCCGCTCTAATATCAATACTCAATAAATCGCCGGACAAATCAGTATTTAGACCGTTTTCAACTTGTATAATACTCTGTAAGGCATCATTTAAAGCTTGATAGTGACGAGCATTTGAAACTACCACTTGGTTTTGGTCTAAGGCACCCTTGTTGACCAAAGATACCAGTTCGTTATTCAAACGATCTAATCCGGTTTTGTGTTTTGCCGAAATCTCGATAACCGGATATTTTCGGGTATCGATTTGATAATCTTTCCGGTTAGTTTTATCGACCTTATTAACAACGATTAGGATTTTTTTGTTGGGATATTTTCGGGTTATATTTTGTATTTCGGTTTCAAATTCTTGCAAAACTTTTTGATGATGCGGTTCATGACAAGATGATTTTTGACTCAATGCGCAAGCATCAATCAAGAAAACTACCACTTTGGCTTCCTTGATTTTTTCATAAGTTTTACGAATACCGATTTTTTCTATTTGGTCTTGCGCTTCACGAATACCCGCCGTATCGATAAACCGGAACCTTATACCATTCAATACCAATTCGTCTTCAATTACGTCACGGGTCGTGCCGGCAATATCCGATACAATAGCGCGCTCTTCATTGAGCAAAGCATTGAGCAAGGTAGATTTACCGACATTCGGCTCGCCAATAATGGCAACAGGCACCCCTTCTTTAAGCACATTGCCCGTTGCAAAACTATCGACCAAATGTTTGAGCGTCTGTTTAATGCGTTGCACCAAGTCTTTAAACTGTTGACGGTCGGCAAATTCGACATCTTCTTCGGCAAAATCCAATTCCAATTCCATTAACGAAGCAAAATGAATCAATTCGTCCCGCAATTTTTTGATTTCACTCGAAAAGCCGCCCCGCATCTGTTGCAAAGCCAGCCGGTGCGATGTTTCACTATCCGAAGCAATCAAATCTGCCACGGCTTCGGCTTGCGCCAAATCCATTTTGCCGTTGAGAAATGCCCGCAAGGTAAATTCGCCGGCTTGGGCATGTCGCACGCCGTTTTTTAAAAACAATTGCAAAATTTGTTGTTGTATATAAGGCGAACCATGAACCGATATTTCCACCACATTTTCGCCGGTATAGGACTGCGGATTTTTAAAAATACTGACCAATACTTCATCTAAAATTTGCCCATCGTCTTTGATATAGCCCAAATGAACAGTGTGCGTCGGAACATTTCTTAAATCTTTTTGGTGAAATTTGCTTTGAAAAAAACGATTGACAATATCAATGGCATCCGGTCCCGATAAACGAATGACGCCAATCGCACCGCTACCTGCCGGTGTTGCCAAAGCTATAATCGTATCTTGGTATTGCTTCATATTGCAAAAATAACTAAATAAAGTAACAAGTTGAAAGTTAAAATGCCAAATGCAAAAAAGTATTTAGAAGTAGATAACAAATGACAGTTTTCAAGTTAGAAATATGTGGAATACAATAAATTGCACATCGGTCAAATAATCTCACTTGACATAAAAACTTTCGATTTTTAATCTCCAACTTTTAACACAATTATATTATCTTTACGTCCGTATTTAATCATCATACGGAAAGTATTCCGTTGAATACTTGTGCAATCGATATGATGTAAAGATAAAAAATTTTTGCAGAGACCTACTAGGTTTCCAAAACCTAGTAGGTCTGATATGAAAATGTAATTAATTGATAAAAATAAACTAATTTTGACGTTAGTTGTAATCTTGTTAAAATGCCCAAATTTCTTCAACAAATAGCCGCTGAATTGCTCAAAGCACCGGATTTACATCAAAAAATTGTGGTTTTACCCAATAAACGCTCCGGTTTATTTCTTAAAAAAGCTTTAGTTGAAGCACTACAAAAGCCGGTTTTATCGCCTCAAATAATGACACTTGAATCATTTACTGAAAGTTTATCACCTTACCGGCATGCAGAGTGGTTAGAACTGCTTTTCGAGTTCTTTCAAACTTATAAAGAATTGTATGGTGATAAAGCCCAAAGTTTTGATGAATTTATCCGTTGGGCGCCGGCAGTTTTAAATGATTTTAATGAAATAGATGCCTATCATGTCAATGCCCAAGAAGTTTTTACTTACATCAACGAAGTCAAAAAAATAGAAGACTGGCAACTCAAACCCGACAGTCCGAAAATGATTACGGATTATCTGAAATTTTATGCCTCGCTCTATGATTTATATCAAAATTTGAAAACACGATTGCAGGTACAAAGCAAGGGCTATACCGGTATGATGAGCCGTTACGTTGCCGATCATATTGCAAACATTGCGATGCAATTTACTAACCACCAAATCGTTTTTGCCGGATTTAATGCTTTGACAACCAACCAAATCAATATTATTAAAACATTGGTCAAGCATGACAAAGCCAAAATATATTGGGATACCGACACTTATTATTTAAAGCCCCATTTTGAAGCCGGCAAATTTATCAATGAACATCGTAAAAATTTTAAAGATTTTCATTGGATTTTTGACACATTTAGTGCACCCAAACAAATTGACATTATCGGTGTAACCGGCAGTACAACACAAGCACAAGCCGTTTCTAAAATAATTGATAATCAGCTAAATAGCAACAATAACCAAACAAATATACAGGAAACTGCCGTTGTTTTAAACGAAGAACATTTGTTGCTACCCTTAATCAATAGTTTGCCTGAAAACATATCCGGTGTTAACATAACCTTGGGCTTGCCACTTAAAAATTTGCCAATCAGCCGTTTTTTTGAATTATTGGTTCAACTTTATACCGAGAAAGAACAATTTGGACGTTTTCATCTCGATACCATCATCAGTATTATCAACCAACCGGTTTTTGAGCAAATTTTATCTATTCAAGAACGACAAGCCAATGACTTGTTATTAAACAAATTAGGACAATTTAAAACCAATTTAATCTCTCAAGATTTATGGCTCAAAACTTTGCAAGATTCAGATTCATTTATCAAAGATTTGATTCTTAAAGCGTTTAATATTCCGAATTTTATAGAATTATTATTGCATTTTGTCGATTTTTTTGCCCAACAACATCCCGACGAATTAGACGGTTTGGCATTGGTTAAGTTTGAACAACTATTCAATCAACTCAAAACCTTTGTACAACAAACCGGCGATATAAAAAATATGCGAACGCTTCAATATTTGTTTAACCGGTTACTGCATCAAGAACGATTGGCATTTGAAGGGGAACCCCTGGAAGGTTTGCAAATTATGGGAATGCTTGAAACCCGCCTACTCGATTTTGAACATGTCATTATCACTTCTATGAATGAAGGTATTATGCCCCGCGGACGCAATGACCGGTCAATTATTCCTTTCGAGCTCAAAAAACATTTCGGCTTACCCCAACATCACGAACAAAATGCTACTATGGCATATAATTTTTACCGTTTATTGCAACGCACCAAAAAAATCAGCTTGATTTACAATGCCGCCGGTGATGGTTTCGGTGCCGGTGAGCAAAGCCGGTTTGTTACACAAATAGAAAATGAATTAGACCCTGACATTCATCAAATCAACCGGCATATTCTCGGATTGTCAACTGATACTAAAGTGCTTGAAAAAGAAGAAATCTCTAAAACTGCTTATGCGCTTCAAAAATTAAAAGAAATTGCACTCTCCGGTTTCTCACCGTCTGCTTTGGGAACTTATGTTCGCAATCCGCTTTCCTATTACAAAAAATACATTTTAGGATTGGAAGATACTCAAGAAATCACCGATGCCATTCCAGTCAATATTATTGGAACCATTATCCATGATGCTATGGAAATTCTCTATCAAGATTATATCGGAAAACCCTTAAAAATAACTGATTTTGATAAATTTTTAAAAACCTATGAAACTTTGGCATTACAACTATTTATCAAAAAAAGTTTTGGGGAAACGGCACCGATTAATGCTAAAATGATTACCGGAAAAAATTTGATTGTCTTTGAAATTATCAAAAAAAATATCAAAGACCTGCTTAAGCTTGACAAAAAAACAGTCAAAGACGGTAATCGTTTAGAAATCATAAATTTAGAAGAGAACTTTAAAGCCCGCTTACCGCTTAAAAATAGAGAAATTTATATCCGGGGAAAGGTAGATCGTATCGATCGGCTAAATGGCACTTTACGGATTATCGATTACAAAACAGGGGCTGTGAAACCTGAAAATATTAGTATCGGCAAAGCCGGTAAAAAAGATGAAACACCACAACTAGATTTAAGTCCGTTACGAAGTAATGCCCAAAAAGAAAAACTACTGCAACTTTTGACTTATGCTTGGCTATTCTATAAAGAAGGACGACTACTAACAAGTGATCTGCCCTTTGAAGTCGGGATATTGTCCACCAGAAGTATCAAGCAAGGTTTGCTTAAAGCCAAAATTAACGGTAGTACAAAAATAGATACAACAAT
>WFZY01000029.1 GCA_015489265.1 Flavobacteriaceae bacterium
CGCAATTTAGCCCCAAATTTTTGCTCATAATTTTGAAAGATTTTCTTCATAACCTTATCTATTTGCTTATCATTCAGGGTTTTTCGCTTATCTTGTAAGACAAAACTCAAAGCATAAGATTTTTTTCCTTCAGCTATTTTATCACCTTCATATACATCAAACAAATTGACGCCTTGTAGCAGTTTTTTCTCAACATCGAAAGCCATATCATACAAATCCTTATAACTTACATTCTTATCCACTTCCAATGCCAAGTCACGTCTGACCAAAGGAAATTTTGGAATCTCACGATAAGATATTTGACTATGCTCTTTGACTTGTTCCAAAAGATTATCCCAAAGAAAATCGGCATAATATATATCTTTGTTAATACCAAAATGTTTTTTAACAGCCGGTTTGACTTTTCCCAAGCTAACTAACGGCTTTTTGTGAACTTCAAAAACAACACTTTCATACAAATCTGTATTTTTAGCCGGTTTTAAGTGGTAATCATTTATACCAAAACGTTTTAAAATCGCTTCGACTTGTCCTTTTAAATGATAAAAACCGGTGGCAGTTGCCGGAACTAACCAATTTTCAGGTAAAAATTTACCGGTCATTGTTAAAGACAAATGTTTTTCTTCTTCATATTTACCTTCTCCATATTGGTTATAAACTTTTCCAAACTCAAAGAATTTTAAATCCGATTGTCTGCGATTCATATTGTAAGCGACAGATTCCATGGCACTAAACAAGAGTGATTGTCGTAAAACACTTAAATCTTGACTCAACGGATTGAGTATTTCCACTGTAGATTTATCATTGATTTGAGATGATAATGACACATATTTCGGTGTCGTCAGTGAGTTAGACATAATTTCGGTAAAACCACGGGAAGACAACAGATCAGCAACAATATTTTCAATTTTATAGGAAGCAAATTTGTCAGATGCTTCAACACTGGCATTTATTTTGGTTGAAAAATCAATGTTATTATATCCGTAAACCCGCAAGATTTCTTCGACTATATCCGCCGGTCTGGTCACATCTACGCGATATGCGGGCACAATTAAATTTAATCCATGGTCTGTTTCCGAAGCTATTTTAATCTCTAAAGAAGCCAAAATATTTTTGATAATATTCTTATCTATTGTATTGCCTACTAAAGTATTCAAATAATCATATGACAAAGAAATTTTATGCGGCTCTATTTTATTGGGATAAACATCAACTAAATCCGTAACAATTTCTGCATCGGCATATTCTTTAATTAACGTAACGGCTCTTTTTAAAGCAAAAACTGTCATATCCGGATCAATACCCCGCTCAAATCTAAATGATGAATCGGTGTTTAAGCCATGCCGCTTGGCAGATTTTCTAACAGTGACCGGATCAAAATAAGCACTTTCCAAGAAAACATCGGTTGTATCCTCGGTAATACCCGAATCAATTCCACCAAATACACCGGCTAAAACCATCGGTGATTTTTCATTGTAAATAATCAAATCTTCAGGATGCAGTTTTCGTTCAACACCATCCAAAGTGACCAAGGTATCACCCGGTTCAGCCGTTTTAACGATAATTTTATGGCCGTGTATTTTTTCTGCATCAAAGGCGTGCAAAGGTTGTCCCAATTCGTGCATCACATAGTTTGTTATATCCACAATATTATTAATAGGGGACAAGCCAATGGCTTTCAATCGGTTTTGCATCCATTCGGGTGATGGTCCTATCTTAACATTCTTAATAGTGATTCCGGCATAACGCGGGCATTTCTCTTTATCTTGAATCTCTATTTGGATGGGACGTGTTTTACTATCAATATTAAATTTTGAAACGGATGGCGTATTAAAATTTACATTGTGATTAAGATGTGCCAAGCCGGCTCGCAAATCTCTGGCAACGCCCATATGACTCATGGCATCGGCACGGTTTGGGGTTAAGCCGATTTCAAAAACTTGGTCGGTTTCTACATCCAAAATCTCTCGTAATTCTTTACCAACTTCAACCGATTCATCTAGGACCATTATCCCATCGTGGTTATCCCCCAAGCCCAGTTCATCTTCGGCACAGATCATGCCGTAGCTGACTTCGCCTCTAATCTTACCTTTTTTGATTTTAAATTCATTGTTATCTTTATCATACAAAACAGTTCCCACAGTTGCCACCGGTACTATTTGACCTTCAGCTACATTCGGGGCGCCACAAACTATTTGCACCGGCTCACCGGTTCCCAAATCTACTTTTGTGACCGACAATTTATCAGCATTCGGGTGTTTAAACACTTCCAAAACCTTTCCGGTTACCACACCTTTTAAACCGCCTTTGACAGATTCGTAATTCTCAATTCCTTCAACCTCAAGCCCTAAATCGGTCAATAATTCTCCGGTTTTTTCAGCTTCCCAATCTATGTCTATAAACTGTTTTAACCAATTATATGATATCTTCATTTAATATAATTTTAGAATGACAAATTTACGGCAAAAGTTATAATTATAAAAAATTATATTGGGGATTTGACATTTCCGGTGGCAAACAAAAGAAAAACCGCTTGAAAAACAAATCAAGCGGTTTTTTATAATCTTATTTACAAAACATTAAGCTTCGCTACCGCGACCAAAATTGATCGGCGGATTACCTGCTTTTTCATAATCTTTAATAACACCGTGAACATTTTCAAAGCGTTTCACATTTTCATTCAACGCCCGTACCAAGCGTTTGGCATGTTGCGGGGTTAAAATGATACGTGACTTAACCTTTGCCTTGGGAACCCCCGGCATGATATTGATAAAATCAACAATAAACTCGGAAGCCGAGTGATTGATAACCGCCAGATTGGCATAGATACCATCGGCAACTTCTTCGGTTAATTCTATATTGATTTGCTGTTGTTGCTTTGAATCGCTCATAATATTAGTTTTAAAAATTAATCTACAAAATTGTTTTGTATTTTATCAATAATCATGTTCTCATAGTCTTCTTTTTGAGAAACCGTGATATTTTCATATTCTTTCAAGCCGGTTCCGGCAGGAATTTTTCGACCGACAATCACATTTTCTTTCAAGCCCTCTAAACCGTCCACTTTGGCTCTGATTGCTGCTTCGTTCAAGACTTTGGTTGTCTCTTGGAACGATGCGGCAGAGATAAAGGATTTGGTTTGCAAGGATGCTCTGGTGATACCTTGTAAGACCGGTGATGCCGTTGCCGGAATCACATCACGCGCGACAACCAGTTTTTTGTCTTGACGACGTAGAATGGAATTTTCTTCACGCAATTGTCTGGTAGTAACCAATTGACCGGCTTTAAAGTTTTCGGAATCACCCGGATCTTCCACTACTTTCATAGATGAAATACGGTCATTCTCTTCAATAAAGTCCAGTTTATGAACCAATTCACCCGGCAAGAAAGTCGTGTCACCAGAATCTTCAATCATCACTTTTTGCATCATTTGTCTAACCACAACTTCAAAGTGCTTATCGTTGATTTTTACCCCTTGTAAACGGTAAACTTCTTGAACCTCGTTAACCAAATATTGTTGAACGGCAGACGGTCCTTTAATTTTCAAAATATCATTTGGTGTAATGGCTCCATCGGATAAAGGCGTACCGGCACGAATAAAATCGTTTTCTTGAACCAAAATTTGATTAGATAATTTTATCAAATATTTCTTGGTTTCACCGGTTTTTGCCGTAACGACAATTTCACGGTTACCCCGCTTGATTTTTCCAAAGGAAACCACACCGTCAATCTCTGAAACCACTGCCGGATTAGAAGGATTACGTGCTTCAAACAATTCGGTTACCCGCGGTAAACCACCGGTAATATCACCGGCTTTAACCGATTTTCTGGGGATTTTAACCAAAGGTGTACCGATTTTAATTTTTTGTCCGTCTTCAACATTGATACGCGCACCAAGCGGTAAGTTGTAAGAACGTAAAACTTCACCGTTTTTATCAACAACTTTTAATGTCGGAATTAGTTTTTTATTCTTACTTTCGGCAATTACTTTTTCCTCACGGTTGGTTTGCTCATCTTTTTCAATTTGGTAGGTCACCCCTTGGATAATATTTTCATACAAAACTTTACCGGCAAATTCGGAAACGATAACCGAGTTCCAAGGATCCCATTCGGCTACAATTTCACCTTTCAGCACTTTTTCTCCCGGTTTTTTGTACAATTTAGAACCGTAAGGCAACTGGTGTGTACTCAAAACTTTTCCGGATTTTTCACCGATAATTTTCAGTTCTGATGTTCTTGAGATAACAATATCAACATTATCTTCTTCATCTTTAACGGTTTTTAACTCGTCAATATCAATAATACCGTCAAACTTAGCTGCAATATTTGATTGCTCGGACACGTTACCGGCAACCCCTCCTTGGTGGAAGGTTCTCAAAGTCAACTGCGTACCCGGCTCACCGATAGATTGTGCAGCAACGACCCCAACAGCTTCTCCTTTTTCAACCATTTCGCCGGTTGCCAAGTTTCGTCCATAACATTTGGCACAAATACCGTGTTTGGCTTCACAGGTTAAAGGCGAACGTACTTCTACGGATTCTATTGTCGTTTGTTCTATTCTTTCTACCACTTCTTCCGTAAATTCCTCTCCGGCAGCTATGATTAATTCATTGGTATCCGGATCATAAACATCATCAAGAGCTACCCGTCCCAAAATACGCTCTCCAAGTGATTCAACAACATCGTTGTTTTTCTTCAAAGCCGTTACTTCAATACCTCTCAACGTACCACAGTCTTCTTCTCTAATAACGACATCTTGCGATACGTCGACCAAACGTCTGGTCAAGTATCCGGCATCTGCTGTTTTTAATGCCGTATCAGCCAAACCTTTACGGGCACCGTGTGTAGAAATAAAGTATTCTTGAATGGACAAACCTTCTTTAAAGTTGGACAAAATCGGATTCTCAATAACTTCTCCTCCACCGGCGGTTGATTTTTTAGGTTTTGCCATCAAACCCCGCATCCCGATTAACTGACGAATCTGGTCTTTGGAACCCCTTGCCCCTGAATCAAGCATCATATAAACCGAATTAAATCCGGCTTTATCATTGGTGATTCGGTTCATCAATATTTCCGTTAATTCGGCATTGGCAGTCGTCCAAATATCAACGGTTTTGTTATAACGTTCTTTTTGCGAAATAATACCTTCGGCATATTGCTCTTTGATATTATCCACTTTTTCTTGTGCTTCAGATACTATACGTTTCTTTTCTTCCGGCACCATAATATTGCTCAAACCGAATGACAAGCCGCCTTTGAACGCATAGTAATATCCCATTTGTTTAATATCATCAAGAAATGCAGCCGTTGTTGGCACATCGGTACGTTTCAAAATATCGGAAATAATACCTCTTAACGAACCTTTGGTCAAAACTTTGTTGATGAAAGGTACGCCTTCAGGTTTTACTTCATTAAATAAAACGCGACCGACAGTTGTTTCCATAATATGTTCAAAAGGTTTACCGGCATCGTCATAATCGGTAATAAGAACCTTGATAGCAGCGTGAATATCAATCTTACCTTCATTTAAAGCAATTTTGACTTCTTCGGGCGAGTAAAAGGTCATGCCTTCTCCACGAACACCTTTGCGTTCCTTAGTAATATAGTACAAGCCCAAAACCATATCTTGCGACGGTACCGTAATAGGGGAACCATTAGCCGGATTTAAAATGTTTTGAGAAGCCAACATCAAAAGTTGTGATTCTAAAATAGCTTGCGGTCCTAAAGGCAAATGGACTGCCATCTGGTCACCATCGAAATCCGCATTAAACGCCGTACATACCAAAGGATGCAAACGAATGGCTTTTCCTTCAATCAATTTGGGCTGAAATGCTTGAATACCCAAACGGTGCAAGGTTGGCGCCCGGTTGAGCAAGATAGGATGACCTTTTAAAACGTTTTCTAAAATATCCCAAACAATCGGATCTTTTCTATCTATAATCTTTTTAGCGGATTTAACCGTCTTAACAACTCCCCTTTCTATCAGTTTTCTGATAATGAATGGTTTATATAATTCAGCCGCCATATCTTTAGGAATACCGGCTTCATATAATTTCAAATTAGGTCCGACCACAATAACTGACCGTGCAGAATAATCTACCCGTTTACCCAATAAGTTTTGACGAAAACGACCTTGTTTACCTTTTAATGAGTCGGATAGCGATTTTAAAGGTCTGTTAGACTCTGTTTTAACAGCCGATGATTTTCGGGTGTTGTCAAACAGTGAATCAACAGATTCTTGCAACATTCGTTTTTCATTACGCAAAATAACTTCCGGCGCTTTGATGTCCATCAAACGTTTCAAACGGTTATTACGAATGATGACACGACGGTACAAATCATTCAAGTCGGATGTGGCAAAACGCCCACCATCCAAAGGTACCAAAGGTCGCAATTCGGGTGGAATAACCGGTATGATATTCATCACCATCCACTCCGGTTTGTTGGGTCTGTTTTCATTTGCCTTACGGAAAGCTTCAACGACTTGCAAACGCTTAAGAGCTTCGGTTTTACGTTGTTTGGAAGTTTCGTGGCTGGCTTTATGACGCAATTCGTATGACAATTCATCTAAATCGATAGATGCCAACAAGTCACGAATAGCTTCACCACCCATTTTTGCCACAAATTTATTAGGGTCACTATCTTCCAAGTATTCATTTTCAGGCGGCAGTTTTTCAAGAATTTCTTGATATTCTTCCTCTGTTAAAAATTGCATTTTTTGCACCGGATTACCTTCTGCATCAACTGCCGGACCCGGATTGATCACTACATAACGTTCGTAGTACACAATCATTTCCAACTTTTTGGTTGGCAAACCGAGCAAATAGCCGATTTTATTAGGTAAGGAACGGAAATACCAAATGTGTACCACCGGTACGACCAACTCGATATGACCAACGCGCTCTCTTCTGACTTTCTTTTCGGTAACTTCAACGCCACAACGGTCACAAACAATACCTTTATATCTGATACGTTTGTATTTGCCACAAGCACATTCGTAATCTTTAATGGGTCCGAAAATACGTTCGCAAAACAAACCGTCTCTTTCGGGTTTATGGGTTCTATAGTTGATAGTTTCCGGTTTTAAAACTTCACCGCGCGATGCTTTTTTGATACGTTCGGGTGATGATAAACCGATGGAAATTCTATCAAACTTAATAGTTGTATATTTTTTCTTTTTTGCCATAATTATTGCTTGTATTAAAATTTATCTGTTTTGTTTTTTTCCAAAACATCATTACCTTCTTTATCCTCCAAACGGACATCCAATCCCAAACCTTTCAATTCGTGCATTAATACATTAAATGATTCGGGAATACCCGGTTCAGGCATTACTTCACCTTTTACGATGGATTCGTAAGCTTTTGTTCGTCCCATAACATCATCTGACTTAATCGTCAACATTTCTTGAAGCGTATGCGAAGCGCCGTAAGCTTCTAAAGCCCAGACTTCCATCTCTCCGAGACGCTGTCCACCGAATTGTGCCTTACCTCCTAATGGTTGTTGCGTAATCAATGAGTAAGGTCCGATAGAACGGGCGTGCATTTTATCATCAATCATGTGACCGAGTTTCAACATATAGATAACCCCAACGGTTGCGGGCTGATCAAAACGCTCGCCTGTACCACCGTCATACAAGTGGGTTTCTCCAAATTCAGGCAAACCGGCTTCTTTAGTCAAAGCGATGATATCATCTTCAGATGCCCCGTCAAAAATAGGGGTGGCAAATTTCTTACCGGTTTTCAGACCGATCCAACCCAGTACGGTTTCATAAATCTGACCGATATTCATACGCGATGGCACCCCAAGCGGGTTTAACACGATATCAACCGGTGTACCGTCTTCCATAAACGGCATATCCTCACGGCGGACAATCTTGGCAACAATACCTTTGTTTCCGTGACGTCCCGCCATTTTATCTCCAACTTTCAATTTACGTTTCTGAACAATAAAGATTTTTGCCAATTTTAAGATTCCGGGTGGTAATTCGTCCCCGACACTAATAGCAAATTTTTCACGTCTCAAATTACCTTTAAGCTGATTCACTCTGATTTTGTAATTGTTAATCAATTCGGAAATCAACTCGTTAAGGTGTTTGTCCGTAGTCCATGTACCCAAAGTCAAGTGTTCAAAATCTTGAACGCTATTCAACATTTTCAGCGTAAATTTCTTACCTTTTGGGAAGATATCTTTACCTAAATCGTTTTTAACACCTTGTGCCGTTTTACCATTGACCAAAGCAAATAACTTTTCTATCAATTTTTGACGTAAAACTTCATATTTGGCTTCAAAATCTCTTTCAAGTTCTTCTATTTTGACTTTATCTTGTGCCGTTTTACGACGGTCTTTGATAGAACGGGTAAACAATTTTTTGTCAATCACCACACCTCTCAAGGATGGCGATGCTTTTAACGATGCATCTTTGACATCTCCTGCTTTGTCACCAAAAATAGCCCGTAACAGTTTTTCTTCCGGGGTCGGATCAGATTCACCTTTCGGGGTTACTTTACCGATTAAAATATCTCCGGGTTTGACCTCGGCACCGATACGAATCATTCCGTTTTCATCCAAATCTTTGGTTGCTTCTTCACTGACATTAGGAATATCATTGGTCAATTCTTCTTGACCCAATTTGGTATCCCTAACTTCCAAAGCATGCTCAACTATATGTAAAGATGTAAAATAATCATTTCTAACAACATCTTCCGAAATCACGATTGCATCCTCAAAGTTATATCCGTTCCATGGCATAAATGCTACACGCAAGTTACGTCCTAAAGCCAATTCACCTTTATCCGTGGCATAACCTTCAGTCAAAACTTGTCCTTTGGTAACACGGTCTCCTTTTTTAACGATAGGGGTTAAGTTAATCGTGGTATTTTGATTGGTTTTTCTAAACTTAACCAAATCGTAAACTTTTTCGTCATCATCAAAACTAACTAAGCGTTCTTCATCGGAACGGTCATATTTGATAATAATTTTTTTGGCATCGACATAAGTTACAACGCCTTCGCCTTCGGCATTGATTAAAATACGGGAATCTTGTACCAATTTGCGCTCCATACCGGTACCAACAATCGGGGCTTCAGGGGTCAATAATGGTACGGCTTGCCGCATCATGTTGGATCCCATCAAAGCACGGTTGGCATCATTATGTTCTAAGAATGGAATTAAAGAAGCCGAGATAGACGCAATTTGATTAGGCGCCACATCCATATAATTGACTTCTTCTTTATCCACAACTGGGAAATCTCCTTCTTCGCGAGCTACCAAATGTTCCGGAATGATGTTACCTTCATCATCAGTAGGTGTTTCCGCTTGGGCAATTTTCATACCTTCTTCTTCTTCCGCTGTCAAATACTTAATCGGTTGATCATATTTGACTTTCGCATCTTCAACTTCACGATAAGGTGTTTCAATAAAGCCCATATCGTTAATTTTGGCATAAACCGCCAAAGATGAAATCAAACCGATGTTAGGACCTTCGGGTGTTTCGATAGGACACAAACGCCCGTAATGGGTATAGTGCACATCACGCACCTCAAATCCGGCGCGTTCTCTGGATAACCCCCCCGGTCCGAGTGCAGACAAACGTCGTTTGTGTGTAATTTCGGACAACGGATTGGTTTGGTCCATAAATTGCGACAACTGATTTGTCCCAAAGAAAGATTTTATAACCGATGACAAGGTTTTGGCATTGATTAAATCAATGGGCGTAAAGACCTCGTTATCACGGACATTCATACGTTCTCTAATGGTGCGTACCATACGTGCCAAACCGACTCCAAATTGTTGTGATAATTGCTCACCTACCGTTTTTACACGTCTGTTAGACAAGTGGTCAATATCATCAACTTCCGTTTTGGAATTGACCAACTCAATCAATTGTTTGGTAATGGTAATGATATCCTCACGTGTCAGAACTTGCACATCGAGCGGAATATCCAAATTTAATTTTTTATTGATTCTGTAACGACCGACTTCTCCCAAACTGTAGCGTTGGTCGGAAAAGAATAATTTATCTATGATGCCGCGAGCCGTTTCGTCATCCGGCGGATCGGCATTACGTAATAATCTATAGATATATTCAACCGCTTCGCTTTCAGAGTTGGTTGAATCTTTTTGTAAAGTGTGGTAAATAATTGCAAAATCAGATTGCGAAATATCTTCTTTATGTAATAAAACGGTTTTGGCACCCGAATCGAGAATGTCTTGGATATGCTCTTTTTCAATAACCGTATCACGGTCTAAAATAATCTCATTACGTTCGATGGAAACCACTTCACCGGTGTCTTCGTCAACGAAATCTTCATGCCAAGTTTTGAGTAAACGTGCTGCTAATTTTCTACCGATGATTTTCTTTAATCCGGTTTTAGAAACTTTTACTTCGTCTGCCAAATCAAAGATTTCCAAAATATCTTTGTCCCGTTCGTAACCGATAGCTCTTAATAAAGTGGTAATAGGTAATTTCTTTTTACGATCGATATAGGCGTACATCACATTATTGATGTCTGTCGCAAATTCGATCCAAGACCCTTTAAAAGGAATGATACGGGCAGAATATAATTTGGTACCGTTAGTGTGCATAGATTGCCCGAAAAATACGCCGGGGGAACGGTGTAATTGTGATACAATCACCCGCTCAGCACCATTAATCACAAAAGTACCGCGTGGCGTCATATAAGGGATGTTACCAAGATAAACATCTTGAACTACAGTTTCAAATTCTTCGTGTTCAGGGTCGTTACATTCCAATTTCAAGCGTGCTTTAAGTGGCACACTATAAGTCAAACCGCGTTCAATACATTCGTGAATAGAATATCGGGGCGGGTCAACAAAATAGTCAAGGAAAGACAACTCAAATTGATTTCGGGTATCACTAACCGGAAAATTGTCTTGAAAAGTTTTATATAAACCCTCATTATTTCGATTTTCGGGTTTGGTTTCCAATTGGAAAAAATCTTGGAATGATTTTAATTGGATAGCTAACAAATCCGGATAATCCGGAATGTTTTTAACAGATGAAAAATTGACTCTGCTATTGGTATCCTTTGTAGGAAGTGATTTGGTATTATTTGTCATATCGGTAGGACAAAATTAAAGGTTATCAAAATGTTAAAACAGCTGAAAATCAGCGCATAAAGAGCGTTACATATTTTATATGCAAAATGGTTTAGGTCTATCCCGTTGCTTATTGGGAAGACCTAAACCAAAAAAATATTCTATGTTAGAACTACTTCAGCTCTACTTCAGCACCGGCTTCTTCCAAAGATTTTTTGATGCCTTCGGCTTCATCTTTAGAAACGCCTTCTTTAACAGGTGCAGGGGCACTGTCAACTACCGCTTTGGCTTCTTTAAGACCTAATCCGGTTAACTCTTTTACTAATTTAACAACTGCTAATTTAGATGAGCCGGGGGCTTTAAGAATTACATCAAATTCGGTTTTTTCTTCTGCACCGTCATCGCCACCGCCTGCTGCGGGACCTGCTACTGCTACTGCAGCGGCTGCGGGTTCTATGCCGTATTCTTCTTTCATAATATCGGCTAATTCGTTAACTTCTTTTACTGTTAAGTTAACTAATTGTTCTGCTAATGCTTTTAAATCTGCCATTTTCTATCGTTTTTATAGTTTAAAATTTATTTTTAAATAAGTAAGTTTTTATTCAGACTTCTCTGATAGGGTTTTCAAAATACCTGCCAATTTACCACCGCCTGATTTAAGAGCGGAAATAACATTTTTAGCAGGCGATTGTAACAATCCGATTAATTCGCCCAGCAATTCTTCTTTAGATTTGATGCTTACTAATGCGTCGAGTTGGTCATCACCTACATAAACCGATTCTTCAATCCAAGCGCCTTTTAAAACGGGTTTTTCAGATTTTTTTCTAAAATTTTTGATAATTTTAGCAGGTTGGTTACCAACATTAGACAACATCAGTGCCGAATTACCTTTCAACACCTCTCTCAAGTCACCAAATTCCTTGTTAGATTGGTCCATGGCTTGTTGCAACATCGTGTTTTTCACGACTTGTAACTTGACATCACTACCATAACAAGCCCGACGTAAATCGGAAGTAATTTGAGCATTCAAACCTAAAATATCCACGATGTAAATTACTTCGTAATCGGATAATTTTTGGGTTAATTCTTCTATTAATTGAGCTTTTTGTTCTCTTGTTCTCATTGATTAGATTTTTAGGGTCTTAATTAGACACTTTTAGGGTCAACTTTAATACCGGGGCTCATGGTTGCAGACATACTGATACTTTTCATATATGTACCTTTAGCTGCAGATGGTTTCAATTTATTTAAAGTCGTAATTAATTCAGCGGCATTTTCCTTTAATTTGTCGGCAGAAAAAGATTTCTTTCCGATAGCGGCATGAACAATACCTGTTTTATCCACTTTAAAGTCAATTTTACCGGCTTTTACTTCTTTAACAGCTTTACCGACTTCCATGGTAACCGTTCCGGTTTTAGGATTGGGCATCAAACCGCGTGGTCCTAAAATACGTCCCAAAGGTCCTAATTTTCTCATGACTGCAGGCATAGTGATAATAACATCGACATCTGTCCAACCACTTTTAATTTTTTCAAGGTAGTCGTCCAGCCCGACATAATCAGCACCGGCTGCTTTTGCTTCTTCTTCTTTATCGGGTGTAACCAAAGCCAAGACTTTTTTATCTTTTCCGGTTCCATGCGGTAAAGTTACCACGCCACGTACCATTTGATTGGCTTTACGGGGGTCCACACCTAATCTTACAGCAATATCAATAGATTCGTCAAATTTAGCATTAGAAATTTCTTTGACTAATTTGGCTGCTTCTTCCAAAGTATAAACTTTGTTTTTATCTAATTTTGATAATGCTTCTCTTCTTTTTTTGCTTAATCTTGCCATTTTCTAAAATCGTTTTAATTAAAAGGATTATCACCTTCAACAGTTAAACCCATTGATCTTGCGGTTCCTGCGACCATACGCATAGCCGATTCAACATTAAATGCATTTAAATCGGGCATCTTGTCTTCTGCAATTTGTCTGACTTGTTCCCAAGTGACACTGCCTACTTTTTTTCGGTTTGGTTCGCCGGATCCTTTTTTGATTTTAGCCGCTTCCAACAATTGGACGGCAGCGGGTGGCGTTTTAACGACAAAATCAAAAGATTTGTCTTTATAAACATTAATTGCTACAGGTAATACTTTACCCATTTTGTCTTGCGTTCTGGCATTAAATTGCTTGCAAAACTCCATGATATTTACCCCTGCGGCACCTAATGCGGGTCCAACCGGTGGCGAAGGATTCGCTTGACCTCCCCGAATTTGTAATTTAATTACTTTACTTACTTCTTTTGCCATTTCTGATATGTTTTTTACAAAAAAAACTATTATTTTGGAAGCTTAATAGTTTAATATGCGTAACAGTTTATATTTTTTTTACTTCAAAATAACCTAATTCCAAAGGTGTTTTTCTTCCGAAAAATTTCACCATAACAGTTACTTTCTTTCTATCTTTATTAACATCTTCAATCGTGCCTTCAAAACCCTTGAAAGGGCCATCAGTTACAGTAACCGAATCGCCCACTTTATAAGGTATCACAATATTGTCGTCATTCATAGCCAACTCGTCAATCTTACCGAGTATTCTATTGACTTCCTTTTTGCTTAACGGCATAGGGTCTCCCCCTTTAACACCGCTCAAGAAGCCCATAACACCGGGAATTGATTTTACCACGTGTGGTAATTCTCCTGACAGATTGGCTTCCATATAAATATAACCGGGAAAAAGTGTTTTATCTTTTTGGATACGTTTTCCATTTCTGATTTGAACGACTTTTTCAGTAGGTACCAAAATATCTCCAACGTAATCTTCTAAATGGTTACGTTGAATTTCATTTTCAATGAGCTTTTGTATTTTGGCTTCCTTGCCGCTAATTACTTTAACGACATACCATTTTTTAACTTGATCACTCATCTAATATTAGATTTTTAACAGCTTATAATAAGCTTGCAATACATATCTGAATATGTAATCGACGATTCCGATAAAAATGGAAAATATTGCTGAGAAAACAGAGACTACAATTGTCATTTTATAAACCTCATCCCATTTTGGCCATACGACATGTTTTACCAATTCTTCGTAAGCGCCTTTTACATATTCTACAAAATTTTTAAGCATTGCTATAATTTTAATATTAAAAATATTTTGCACGGGTGGAGAGACTCGAACTCCCGACACCCGGTTTTGGAGACCGGTGCTCTACCAACTGAGCTACACCCGTTTGTGAGGAGATTTTAGTTCCCCTAATTTATAGAGAATTTGAAGCCCGAATTCGGGCTTCAAATTTCTTATACTTATATTATTAGAACTGATTTAGTCTAAAATTTCAGTTACCTGACCGGCACCAACTGTTCTACCACCTTCACGAATTGCAAAACGCAAACCTTTGTTGATAGCTACAGGGTAAATCAATTCAACTTCAATAGTTAAGTTATCACCTGGTAATACCATTTCAACACCCTCCGGCAAATGAATTTCACCTGTAACGTCTGTTGTTCTTAAATAGAACTGCGGGCGATAATTATTATGGAATGGTGTATGACGACCACCTTCTTCTTTTTTCAAAATATAAACTTCAGCTTTGAATTTTTTATGAGGTGTAATCGTTCCGGGAGCAGCGATAACCATACCACGACGGATTTGGTTTTTATCAATACCACGTAACAACAAACCTACGTTATCACCGGCTTCACCTCTATCCAAAATTTTACGGAACATTTCAACTCCAGTTACAACTGAAGTTAATTTTTCGTTGCTGATACCTAAAATTTCAACAGGATCACCTGTATTGATAACACCGGTTTCAATACGACCGGTAGCAACAGTTCCACGACCGGTAATTGAGAATACATCTTCGATAGGCATCAAGAAAGGTTTGTCTGTATCTCTTTCGGGTTCAGGAATCCATTCATCAACAGCATCCATTAATTCTTCAACTGTTTTAACCCATTTTTCTTCACCGTTTAAGGCACCTAAAGCAGAACCTTGAATAACAGGGGTATTATCACCGTCGTATTCATAGAAACTCAATAAATCACGAATTTCCATATCAACTAATTCCAATAATTCTTCATCGTCAACCATATCCACCTTGTTCATGAATACAACGATTTTAGGCACACCTACTTGACGTGCTAAAAGAATATGTTCACGAGTTTGAGGCATAGGACCATCAGTAGCAGCAACTACTAAAATAGCACCGTCCATTTGAGCAGCACCTGTTACCATGTTTTTAACGTAGTCGGCGTGACCGGGACAGTCAACGTGTGCGTAGTGTCTTTTATCAGTTTGATATTCTACGTGAGCTGTGTTAATGGTAATCCCTCTTTCTTTTTCTTCGGGAGCATTATCAATAGCATCAAAGTCTTTTTTTTCAGCAAGACCTTTTTTTGCTAAAACTTCTGTAATTGCAGCGGTCAATGTAGTTTTACCGTGGTCAACGTGACCAATGGTACCTATATTAACGTGCGGTTTGGTTCTTTCGAATTTTTCTTTAGCCATAATACTAATTTTTAATCTTTATTTTTTTACTTTATTAAGCTCTCCTTAGAGCCAATGACGGGATTTGAACCCGTGACCTCTTCCTTACCAAGGAAGCGCTCTACCCCTGAGCTACATCGGCCTTGAGTAGAGCGGGAGACGGGATTCGAACCCGCGACATTCAGCTTGGAAGGCTGATGCTCTACCAACTGAGCTACTCCCGCAATAAGCTGTATTTAAGCTTTCGATTGCCGAAGCACCCGAACGCTGTCGGGAGAGCCACTCCCAGAGTGGTGAGGGAAGGATTCGAACCTCCGAAGCTTGCGCAGCAGATTTACAGTCTGCCCTCGTTGGCCACTTGAGTACCTCACCATATTTTCATTATTTCAATCAAGAGCCGATGGAGGGACTCGAACCCACGACCTGCTGATTACAAATCAGCTGCTCTAGCCAGCTGAGCTACATCGGCATCGCGCTCTTGTAACGGTTTGCAAATTTATAAACAAATTTTTAAACTGCAAAGAAAAAAAATGGATTTTTTTTAAATATTTTTCATCCGTTTTTTGCACTGGCAAAGGTAATAGATTAATTATATAACACCAAATTAAAATTTTATTAATTATTCATTTTTTTTACATATTTATACATTAAATATATTATAAATGATAATGTCTATTAAAATTGTTTTTTATAGAAGCTGATAAGACCTTTCCTTAACCGCTGCTGCCCATTCATGCCGCGACTTACTATCATCAAAAGTTTGCCAAGGAATAGGTTTGCCAAAAATAATTTTAATCGTTTGGTTTCTTTTTTTTAGCAATTCGCGTGAGAGCCAAAATAATTCAATGTTAGCTTTTATACCCAGTTTACGACGCCAAGTAGCTACCCGATAAAAAATTTTGGAATTTTCGGTTGGGATATAAAACGGCACTACATCTTTGTGATATTTCCGGGCATACCGCACAAATCCGCTACGCCATAAACCGTCATCGGGCTTACCGTTATATTTGCGCATCACTTCGCCCGAAGGAAACATGGTAACCGGCACGCTATTGTCCGACAAACGGTCTTCTAACAGTTGCCGGTCTTTTTCAGTGATTTTACCAAACACGTTTATCGGGACCAAAATACCGGACAAAGGTTTAACCGCCATCAACACCTCGTTAGCCGGATGATTGATGCGGGTAAATCCGGCTTGTTTTAACGCATGCACCAAAACAAAAAAATCCAAACCGCCCAAAGCATGATTGCCAACAAAAATCAAATTGGTTTGCTTTGGAATATTTTCAAGCCCGACCACTTCAAATTTCAAATTCATTTCCTTGTTAATCGCTTCTACAAAATCAAAGTCTTTCAGATGTGATGTTTTTCGAAGCAATTCGTTCAATTCCTTTTCTTTGACCCACCACCGGATTAAATTGATTACAAATCCCGGCATATTGGCTACGGTTTTGTTTTTTTGTGAACGGATAATTTTTTTGATGTCTATTTGAATAGGTTGCGAAAGTAAAGGTAGGTTGCTGAGTGTCCCGTCCTTCGCGGGGCGGGATGTATCGAAGCGACCGGTGTTTTTTTGAGGAATTGAAAAATTATTCTGCTTCATAGAATTTTTATTTTTTGATAATTACTCATTACTACATACTAAAATCCTGCTTTTAATTTGAGGAAATAAGGAATCTTTGGAATATCAAACAAGGAACGCTGATTTTAGATTTCAGAATTATTTGTTACAAAAAAACAGAACTTTTGTTAAAAACGTCATGCTTTCTTAAATCAGCCTGTCCGTACTATTGTCGGGGGTATTTGGTGATATGGTTATTTGATGTCCGATGTGTTTTTTATTTCAGATTTTCGATTTTTTAGAAATTCTGTCAAAACGCCTCTTATCAATTTTCAATTCAGATGCACTGGTCGTGCATTTCTACGCACTTTCCACTTGGGACTAGGCAATTCCTACAAAAAAAAATCTAAACTTTTAATCCGGTCACTTCGGTACAATTTTGATCGTGCCTCACAAAATCACTCAGTGACCTACACTCTGCACTTGGCACTTTGTTGCTTTCCACTAACGCAATCTAAACTTTAAATACGTAATGGACTTGCCTTGCGCCAAAAACTGTTTTTCATAAAATGTCTGCACTTCGACAACTTCCTTTGGTGCTTCCGTGTTTTTATAAATATCGTGATGTGCCATCAAAATCTCTTGTCCCAAACCTTGTAATAATCCGATGGTATAACCGTGCAAAAATTCGCTATCGGTTTTGAGATGTATCAAGCCGTTTGCTTTCAAAATATGTTTATACCGCTTTAAAAATTCCGGATTGGTCAAACGGTGTTTCATACGTTTGTATTTGATTTGCGGGTCCGGAAAAGTTATCCATATTTCTGAAATTTCGCCGAATGCAAAAGCATTTTCTATTAACTCAATTTGCATTCTGATAAAAGCAACATTATGACGTTGTTCTTGCAAGGCGGTCTTGGCACCACGCCAAATCCGGGCACCTTTGATATCTATACCTATAAAATTTTTATCGGGATATCGTTCCGATAATGCCAAAGTATATTCACCTTTGCCACAACCCAATTCTAAAACTATCGGATGGTCGTTTTTGAAATAATCTTTGTTCCAACGACCTTTCATCTTAAATTGGTCCGCCAATAAAGTTTCCCGTGACGGCTGAAACAGGTTGGAAAAAGTCTCATTTTCCTTAAATCGTTTTAATTTGTTTTTACTCCCCACTTTTTCTTAATTTTAACGACACAAAAATAGGCAATAATGCGCCAATCAAAAAATATTTTAATAGCACCGCTCAACTGGGGACTGGGACATGCCGCCCGTTGCATCCCCATCATCAAAGATTTACAGCGGCAAGGACATCATATCATCATCGCTTCCGATGGCGGCGCCTTAAAATTATTACAGGAAGAATTTCCGCAATTGGAATTTGAAAAACTGCCCGCCTATAACATTACTTATGCCAAAATATCGTGGTTGAACCGGTGGCATTTGCTCAAACAATTACCGCATATTATCCGGACGATGAAACAAGAACGTCAATTGACATACCAACTCATCAAAAAATATGATTTAGATCTGATTATTTCGGATAATCGTTTCGGGGTTTATTCAAAAGACGTTAAATCGGTTTATATCACGCATCAACTCAAAGTTTTATCCGGTTGGGCGACTAAAATAACGACTTGGTTTCACGCCAAAATTTACAAGAAATACGATGAAATTTGGGTGCCGGATGTAGCAGGTAAACCGAATTTGAGCGGCAAATTGGGACATTTTTCCAAAATAAATAATGATAAAATCAAATATATCGGTATTTTGAGCCGGATGACAGCAAAAGCATTACCTAAAAAATATGATGTCTTAGCCATTCTCTCCGGACCGGAACCACAACGCAGTCAATTGGAAAAAATATTGTTAAAGCAATTTAAAACATTAGACCTGAAAACCGGCATAATTCGTGGTATCGTCAGCAAGAATAAAAACGTTGAAAATCAACATAATACAACAATATATAATTATGTTACCGGCAAGGAATTGGAACAACTGGTCAATCAATCAGAAGCCGTTATTTGCCGTTCGGGATATACGTCGGTGATGGATATGGCAAGTATGCACAAAAAAGTGCTGATGATACCGACGCCCGGACAAGATGAACAGCAATATTTGGCACAACATTTAGCCGAAATTTTTCAAATAAAAATAGTAGAACAAAAACATTTATGGATAGATTTTGATGTATTAAATCAATTAACTCATCTTAATTTACCAAAAGACCAATCTTAAAAGTGCTTTTGAATTAATCCGGCTAAAAATTGCGCAAAGTCCGGATGGTCATTTAAACAATTAACTACTTGATAATCTTTTATTTGAAAATGCTTAGCTATTTCAGCATATTCGATTTTCAGTTCAAAATCGGTTTCGGAATTGTCTATCAAAAACGAAATGGGATAAATTACCACCTTTTCGTTTTTAAAACCCGCTAAAACTTCTTCCAAATAAGGTTTTTGCCATTTTACCGGACCTAAACGGGACTGAAAACCCACCGAAATGGACTTAAAATCACCCAGTAAATTTTTTAATATCTCAACGTGTTCATAAATCTGTTTCACATAAGGGTCACCCTTTTTGATAATGTATTGCGGCAATCCGTGCGCCGAAAAAATCAAATGATAATCTGACGGTGTTTTAATTTGACTTAAAATGGTATTTTTTATCAACAAATTATAAGCCGGTTCCTTGTAGAAAGCCGGTACCATCTTGATATTTCCTTTAAAATTCAAGGATTCTATTTCATCTAAAATACTACCGGTGGTGGTAGTGGAATAATGCGGATACATCGGTACTACCAATACTTCATCATAAGTATCGGTTACATCTTGCAGATAAGGTTTGGTGTAGCGCATACTCAACGCTACATCATAATCCGTTAAAACTTTCAGACGTTTTACCAGTTTTTCCGTCCAAGCATATATGGCACTGCCACCGATTTTTTCATAGTTTTTCCAAACTTTTTTATAGCGAAAATTGGAAAGCACAATTGACAAGGGAAACCTTACAAGTCCGGGAATAATCCGTTTGTCCCTAAACATATTTTTTAGAAATAATTTCAATTCGGCGGGTGTTCCGGCACCGCCCATATTGGATAAAACCACGAGCTTTTTCATCAATCCGATAGTTTTTGAGCGGTTTTGTATGCTTGTGCTACCCTGTCGGCAATACCGATACCGTCTTTGATGTTGCCCCGCAGTAATAGTCCCTGATACCTGTTTTCGATTGCAGCAATGCTGTCTAAACGTTGCTTGGTATCTACACCATATTGCGCTATGGCTTTCGGATGTCGGCTGATTTCAATCAAATCCGGATGAAAAACATCCAATTGCATCACATTTTTGAAATCCGGGGCTATTGTTTGGATAAGTGCTTCATCATCAAGCTGCAACATTTCCGGTTTTTTAATACCGCCCGCAAAGACCGAAAAAAAGGCACCACCTTCGGGCGCTCGGTTGGAAAATTGCGATGACATAAACAAAATACCCAAAATATTTTTTCGTTCTTTAGTAGGAATTAAACCGCCAAAAGCATCTAACTTTATGCCTTTCCATTGTTTGAAACCCAATGATATTTCAACCACGGGTGCATATAATAAATTTTGAACCGGCAGACATAAATCCGGTGCCGCAAAGGGTAATATTTTTACTGTTTCTGCTGCATTTACAGTAGTAACCACGTGTGTAAATTTTTGCCCGTTTACACGAAAACGATGGGACGATTCATAAATAATTTCAATATCCAGTTGATTCAATAAAATATTTTCACGCCCCACTTTTTGCACTAGCGCATCGGTTAAAGCTTGCAAACCGTTGGCAAATGAAAAAATCCGCTTGTTTACCTTTTTTTTGTATGCGTCGCCGCGTTCTTTGGCGATTTTTATACTTCCTTTGATAAAACCGCCATATTTATCTTCCAAATTATAAAGTTTCGGAAAAGCATATTTGGTTACCAAATAATGCGGATCGCCGGCATAAACCCCCGACACAAACGGATCAATGGCATAGTCCAAAAAACTTTTACCCAAACGTCTTACAACTGTATCGGCTAAGCGTTCGGTTTCGGTATTCCCTTTTTTTCTAAAATATTCGCCGGCTACTTTTAACTTGTCTTTCCAAGTAAACAAGGGCGTCGCAATTGCCGATTTAAATCCCGAAGGTAATGGTTGCCACTTGCCGTTTTTCCAAATCAAGCGTTTTTTGGCGACTTCATCGGCATATTGCACAGTGGCAATATCCGAAATCTCTTCCAGCAAATCGGCTATTTCCAAATTGGCAACTACACCGGTATTGGGTCCTTTTTCCAAGATAAAATCACCTGTTTTTTTGGATTGTATAACCCCGCCCGAACGATGATTTTTTTCAAAAATCACAAAGGGAATTCCTGCTTTTTTAAGCCGGAACGCCAAAGTTAAACCGGTAAGTCCCGCACCGATGATTGCCACATTGTTTTTCATTTTTTAAAGTGCTTTTGAAAAATTCTTTTTATTAGTTTTCATATTCGGGTCAAATGCCGCTGCAATAATTCGCATAAAAAATTGTCCTTTGGGCGTCAATTTCAATTGATGATTCGAAAAATGTAAAAATCCTTCGGCTTCATATTGTCGTAAGCTAACTAAATCCACTTGTGTAATCTCATAAATTTCTTTTAAACTTTTGCCATATTCCAATGCGATATCCGGCAACGATACTGCCATATTACACATAATATCCTCGATGATTTTTCTGATAATTTTTTCTTCGGGTGATACCAAATAATATTTTTCAACAGCAAACTCGCCACGGTTTATGGCTTCTTCATATTTTTTCAAGTCCTTGGTATTTTGCAGATAAGCATTTTCCATTTGACTAATACCGCTAACCCCCAAAGCATAAACTTGCCCGGTGGTTTCCAAGGTGCAATAACCTTGAAAGTTGCGATGTAATTTCTTGTTTTTCAAAGCAATACTTAAATCGTCATCGGGCTTGGCAAAATGGTCTAAACCAATGATTTCATAATTATTTTCGGACAACAACCGGTAGGCGGTTTCAAACAATTCGATTTTTTCTTTGGCAGTAGGCAAACCGTATTTTTCCAAAGATTTTTGTTGCTTTTTAATCCAAGGCACGTGCGCATAAGAAAAAACAGCCATCCGGTCGGGATTTAAAGCAAGCGCATTTTGCATAGTTTCTTTGTAAGAATCCAAAGTTTGATAGGGCAAACCATATATAAAATCAAGATTTAAAGACAGATTTTCAAACGATTGGATGTATGAGACCATTTCTTCTATGGGCATCAAAGGTTTTTCGCGATGTACGGTTTCCAAAACCTTGTCGGAAAAATCTTGAACGCCGAAACTCAACCGGTTAAAACCCATTTCCACCAATTTATCCACATAAATTTTGGTAAGGTGTGCCGGATGACATTCCATAGCCACTTCGGGCGCAGTAATAAAATCAAAATGTTTGTGCAAACGCTTCATAACACGTTCAACATCCTCAACAGGCAAATAATTAGGCGTTCCCCCACCCCAATGCACCTGTGACACCTTACGGTTTTTATCTAAAAGCGCTGCCAACAAGTCAATTTCTTTTAACAAGGTATCAACATAGCGACGCATCGTTTCCTTGTTTTGGGTGATATGCGTGTTGCAACCGCAATACAAACAAAGCTGTCCGCAAAAGGGAATATGTATGTACAACGAAATATTTTGGGGCTGATGCTTATTTGATTCGACAATAATTTGCTTTATATCCGGGGTGTTTTTTCCGGTTTCTTTAAAATAATTTGCCGGTGGATAACTGGTATAACGCGGGGTCGGAATATTATATTTTTCAAAAAGTTCAACTTGAAATTTCATATTGTAAAGTTTTTTTATAAAATAAAGGAATGACAATCAGCAAGATAACACTCATAACCAAACCGGCAAGATATAAACCGGTATAACCCAACATATGAGATAATTTGCCACTTAATACCGCCACAAAAAGACTGCCGATATGCGCCAAGACAATTTGGATAGTAAAATCGGTGCCTTCGCGTCCGGCTCTAATTCGGTTCATCAAAAAAGCATAAACAAAAACCGTGGTCATACTATAAATACCCCAAATACCGATAATACCAATCTGCAACATCAGGTAAGACGGACTTTGACGACTGAGTAGATAAAAATACAAATTAACGGCAAGAAAAAGGTATAAAAGCCATTTCAATAAAAACTTTTGACCTTTGATTTTAATCAATTTGCCGGCTAAATAGGCAAAAACGACACCCGAAGCCGGACCAATCAAACCCGAATAAATCCCTATTTGTTTGATATTATAACCCAAATCAACCATCCAAGGTTTGAGCATAGTCAATATACCGATAATTGCCGAATATATCAAAAGTAATAAGCCGACGCGATATTTAATATGTGGCTGATTAAAAAAACTGAATATATCGCCGAAACTTACTTTCGGGATATTTTGATGCGACGGAAATATTTTTTTAGGTCGATACAATCCTAGCGGGACAAGCGCCAATACAACAAAAATTGCAAGTGCGACAATCAATATTTTCCAACCGAAATAATGGTAAATAATCAACAGTAATCCGCTGCCGACCAGAGTTCCCAAAAATTGACCGATGGTTTGTGTGCTGCCGCCCGGTCCTCTTTCGTTTTTATTTAAAATCAAATAAGAAAAGGCATCCGTGGCAATATCTTGCGTAGCCGATGCCGTAAATGCCAATAACAAAAGTACGACGATGAGCTTAAAATCGGTTTGTAAATCAAAAAAAGCAATGCTCAAAATAACCAGTGCATAAAACAATTCAGACCCGAAAATCCATTTTTTGTATGACGAAATGTTCCCTTGTGATGTGTCCACCAAAGGCGCCCAAGCAAATTTTAACAACCACGGCAGTTTGACCAACTGAATCAATCCGATAGATGTCAAAGAAAAATGATGCTCACGCATAATCACCGGCAATACCGTTGAGAAAAAACTCATAGGTATGGATTGTGCCAAATACAAATTTAGCATCACGCCGTATTTGATATGTTCTTTGGTTTGATTCATTTTGAATTGTGTTATTTCTCGGCTATTTAGTTTTAATAAAAACATTGTTTTCTAACAACGTTTTTAGACCTGGCAGGTTTTGGAAACCTGCTAGGTCAAGCAATCTAAATAGTCTGCTTTACATCTTTTAATAATTTTATAGTTTTCAAACCTACCGGATTGGTTAGAACAAATTAACTTTTGCATAGATTCCAAAACTAACGGGTCTGGACAATTCGGCGTATGCATTATGTAATGTCGAAATGCTAAAATAGTATTGAATATATTTTTCGTTGGTCAGGTTTTGTGCCCACAATCCGATACTGGCATTTTTCATTTTCAAACTAATGTTGGCATTCAAGATGCGATAAGGTTTCTGATAAGTATCATTGCCAACCGTCCAATAATAACGCCCGTAACGATTACAGTTTAAATGGAAAAGCACATATTTGAATGTATCACTTTTTAGGCGCCATTTGTAATTGGCATTAACACCCAAAGTATATTCGGGAACAAAAGGCAGTTTATTACTACTGTAATCCGTAGAGTCATTGTATTTATAGGTAATAAAATGCGCATCGGTGTAACCGTAATTGATACCCAAATTAAAATCGCGCGTAAACCGGTAAGCCGTTTCGATTTCCACCCCTTTGCTTACCGATTTTCCGGCATTTTTTATCATAAATCCCCTTCCGCTCGGCACCGATTGCAATACCTGTTGATTTTTCCAATCAATATAAAACACACTTGTATTGAATATCAACTTATTGTTTAAACCGTTGAATTTGATTCCGGTTTCGTAATTAATGCTATATTCCGGCGCATAGGTTTCGTCTTCATCCCGTTCTATGGTCGAATTAAAACCACCGGCTTTGTAGCCTTTGGTAACACCGGCATAAGCCGTCCAATGTGCATTGGGCAAATAGCTAATGCTAAATTTAGGAAGGAACTGATTAAAATTTAATTGATGAACAAAATCGTCCTTATGTATTTTATGACCACTTACCAACAAATCATAATTATAATTCAACGACGACCCTTCCAAATCATATCGCAATCCGGTGGTGAACAAAAATTTGTTCCACTCATAAGAAATTTGTCCGTAAGCGGCATAAGCATTGATTTTTTGGTCATAATCCTTTAAAATGGTCATTTTACCATGGCTTGTAGTTATATCAAAATCAACGTCCTTCAATAAATGCCGTTGCAAAGCAAATAAACCGCCAATCCATTGAAAAGGTTTTTCACCTTTGGATTTGGCATATAATTCCTGAACAAACGCCTGATTGTTTCTTGCCATATTGACCACATAAATATCATTTGGTGTAAAGTCTTGATCTACCAAAAAAGTATCTTTCAACTTTTGGTAACTCGCAGAAAAATTCAATTCATAACCGGAATGTTTGTATTTTAAATGCAATCCTGTCGAACCGAAATCACGGTCGTATTTACTCGGTTGGTTATAATTAATATCGCTAACCTTTTGATTTTGAATATCATAAATACCATAAGCAAAACCAAATTGGTTATTCCGTTCGTAGTTGCCTAATAATTTAAGTGTCCAATTATCGCTTAAATTAGCTTTGTATTTCAATCTTCCGCCATAAGTTTTTTCGGCATCCACTTTTTTATTGTCAAATTGATTGACATAATAGCCGTCATCATTTTTGTAATAACCGTCAAGTAAAAAAGCCGAATTTTCCGTTACCGGTTGGTTATAGCCGAAACTTCCTTTAAATTGATTGAACTTGCCATAATCAAGCTTAATGTCCGCTTTTCTTTTTTGAACGGGATCGGGTGTATAAATTTTTATCAAACCACCCATCGTATTGCGTCCGTATAAAGTGCCTTGCGGACCACGCAAAACCTCAATTTGTTTAATATCGGCAAATTCAAAATTAATAGCGCCTCTATCAAAATACGGAATATCATCCACATAAATCCCCACCGAAGGTTCATCCTTACTAACCCCGATTCCTCTTATAAATATATCCGTATTCAAGCGGGCACCGTGCTTCGGAATAAACAGGTTAGGTACCAAACCGTTGAGATCGGTTACATCCTCTACTTTTTGAATGTCGATTTTTTGTGCTTTAAGCGCCGTTACCGAAACAGGAATCTGTTGTATCTTTTGATTCTGCTTGGTTAAATCAATTCTTACCTCGTTAAGATTGATGGTGTCTTTTTGTTTTTGTTGGGCAAATGCACCAAAAGCCATCATCAAAAATACTATTAAAAAAGTTGGTTTCATCGTTATTATTTTTTTAGGACAAAAGTATCTATCCGGTAAATCAAAAAATAACGATAGCTGATAACAAATGTCGAGTAATCAAAGTAAAAATATCGAAAACTTAAACTAAAATATCGCTTTAAACCAATAAAGGAACCTTTATTACAATTAGCAAACCATCACATCGTAAAGACTTGAACGGGAAAATGTTATTTACATTTATCAAAACAAAAAAATTAAACATTAATTCACTTAACCCTTACATCCGCAACAAGGTACAAAAATTTAAAAAATAGACTTTTCCAATATTTATTGTGTAAAATCTAGCGTAAAAATAGTCGGTAGATTCAACTTAAAACTCATTAGGAACAGTTTTCAACACTGCAAGTATGATTATGTCATTAGGCGGTTTAAGAG
>WFZY01000030.1 GCA_015489265.1 Flavobacteriaceae bacterium
ATCATCTTGACTGTAAAATTTATCAACAGACGATTTAAAACTGCCGTCTTCATTGTATTTGACATAAACCATGCCTTTGGCACCGATTTGCGGTCGTTTGACCCAATCAGTGATTTTGTCTATTTGCTTGCGCGTATAAGTTGCCGCACCGCGAACGGCAATACCCAGAATAGCTTCTTGTTGGTCAAAGACCTTAAAGCCCTTGCCTTTGGCAGCTTCGGTTAAATCACCGAACACCATTCCAAAGCGGATATCGGGTTTGTCATTGCCATAAAGTCGCATGGCTTCGTCATAGCTGATACGCGAGAAATCTGCTACTTCCAATCCGTGAATTTCTTTGAGCAGATGTTTGGTTAATCCTTCAAAAGTTTGCAAAATATCTTCTTGCTCAATAAATGCCATTTCGCAGTCAATCTGAGTAAATTCTGGTTGACGGTCGGCTCTTAAATCCTCATCGCGAAAACATTTGACAATCTGCATATATTTGTCCATGCCGCCCACCATCAAAAGTTGCTTAAAAGTTTGCGGCGATTGCGGTAAGGCGTAAAAATGTCCGGGATGCATCCGTGACGGCACCACAAAATCGCGGGCACCTTCGGGGGTGGATTTTATCAAATAGGGTGTTTCCACATCAATAAATCCTTGATATGCCAAATAATTACGCACCAATTGAGTGACTTTGGAACGGAAAATCAAGTTATTTTTTACCGGATTGCGACGAATATCTAAATAGCGGTATTTCATTCGCAACTCTTCACCGCCGTCAGTTTCATCTTCAATGGTAAATGGCGGAATTTCAGATTCGTTAAGCACCGCAAGTTCTTCGACTAATATTTCAATATCACCGGTAGGCAATTTCGGGTTTTTGCTGGCACGTTCCACCACTTTACCTTTGGCTTGTATCACAAATTCACGCCCCAATTTTCGGGCTTGTTCTAACAAGTCGCTATTATTTTCATTAAAAGACAATTGCGTAATGCCATAGCGGTCACGCAGGTCGATAAAAATAACTGATCCTAAATCTCTGATTTTTTGCACCCAACCGCTGAGTGTTACGCTTTGTCCTATATGATTGGCATTCAATTCGCCACAAGTATGCGTTCTATACATTTCTGTTAAAATTTTAAGCAACAAAGATAAAGATATATGTTGAATGTTGAAATGTTTTTAAGACAAAATCAGTTTTTAAAACTATAATGATACAATTTAGTTTTCAACAAATAATTGTTAATAAAAACACTTTTTATTTTTATATTTTAAGTAGTAATCAGTGTAACTTTGTGAATATTAAGAAATTTTATAAAACATTATAAAACTAAGACAGTCCTCGGATGTCTTACAATTACCAAAGCGGTAATGGCTGATTGAATTTGATGTTTAAGCAATCAGCTTGAATTAACCTAAAACATCAATTAAATATTTTTTTTATGAAAAAATATAAAATAATTAAAGGAACCAAGCACATCCTGGTATTCCGCAAATGTGTCCGCATCAAAGGAAAATTAAGATGTGCTAAAAAAGCTAAAATGCTAGCTTTTTGGGTTCCACTTGATAAATCCGCTTAAGAAAGCATGAATTATAAAAGAGGAAGTTCCGAGGGCTTCCTTTTTATAATTTCAAAACTAATAAAAAAAAGTTTTTATTTGTAATTGATTTGTTAAAACTTAAAATAATTAATTTAAAACTTAAAAAATCACTTGATTATTAAATATTTTCTATTATTTTTATGCAACAAATGAACAAACGAATACTTTCCATCGATATTTTTAGGGGATTGACCATTGCATTTATGATAGTGGTTAACACCCCCGGCACTTGGAGTCATGTTTATGAACCATTGGATCATGCGCCATGGCACGGATTGACCCCAACGGATTTGATATTTCCGTTTTTCTTGTTTATAGTTGGCACATCAATCGTTTTGGCTTATCATAACAAAAGACAATATATCAATCACCGGTTATATGGCAAGATTATCTCCCGAAGTTTAAAAATTATTTTAATCGGTCTCTTGTTATCTGCCTTTACTTATAAGTTCCCTTTTATTAAAGATTTATCTCATCTAAGGTTTCCCGGTGTTTTACAACGTATAGGCTTGGTATTTTTAATCGCGGCAACACTCTTTGTTGCTGTAAAAAATTGGCGTTGGTATTTGCTTATTTTAATTCTTTTATTGGGCGGTTACTGGTATAGCATGACCCAAATACCTATCAATGGACACCAACCGCAACTCACCAAAACCGATAATTTGGCATCGGTAATCGATCGAAAAGTGTTTGGAAAAAATCACATGTGGCGGCATTATGAAAAAAACGGATATGTGCAAGGCGATTACGATCCGGAAGGACTGTTTAGTACTTTACCGGCAATCGGATCAACCATACTCGGTATTTTTCTGGGGCTTTTGTTAGTAGAAAGACGCATATCACCACATGCCAAATTAATATTGTTTGTTGGTTTTGGGTTGGTATTATGGCTATTGGGCTGGTGGTGGAGTCAGAGTTTTCCGCTCAATAAACGTCTATGGACCAGCAGTTATGTCTTATATACCGGAGGGTTAGCTTATCTGGTTTTCGCCATTATATATTTAATAGTAGATATTCTTAACATAAAAAAATGGGGAGAGTCCTTTAAATATCTAGGTATGAATGCTATTGCCATTTTTACCTTATCTGTTTTTATCACAAAATCATTTTACTTATTACATATACCCGATACTAAAACGACCATACATGGTTGGTTGTATCATAATTTATACACTTCATGGTTGGGGAATACCGAATTTACATCTATGCTTTATGCTGCAAGTGTTGCCGTTTTTTACATTTTTGTGGCTTGGTGGCTATATCGTAATAAAATCTTTATAAAAGTTTAGACAATAACTGTCGTGATTGCTTTATTTTTGTATCAAAAAGATGTTTCAAAAAATACTACTTTGGCTTCTCATTCCTTTATTGGTTTCCTGTGAAATCCATTACCAAACCGGAAGTTCTACTGATAAATCAGAAGCAGTCAGTAAAATAGATAAAACCTTAGACCGTTGGCATCAGGCAGCGGCAGATGCGGATTTTAAAATGTATTTTGATTTAATGGCTGATGATGCAGTCTTTGTTGGAACAGATGCCTCAGAAGTTTGGGATAAACCGGCTTTTATGAAATTTGCTAAGCCATATTTTGACAAAAGAAAGGCATGGAATTTTAAAAAAATAAAGCGGCATATTTACTTAAATGAAGCACAAACTATTGCTTGGTTTGATGAAACACTCAATACTTGGATGGGTGTTTGTCGCGGGGCGGGGGTGTTGCAAAAAACCGGTCAAACTTGGCAGATTAAACATTATGTTCTATCTTTGACTATACCTAATGATAAAATGAAGAAGGTTATATCTGTTATACAACAGGACAATAATGCTAATAATCTTTGATTATCAGTTTTTTAAATAACCATAGCAGATTAACAAAACCAATCGGCTCTGTATGATATAGATTATCATTTTTTAACTAAATATCAAAATGCGCTTTATGAAAAAATTTAAAAGTATCCACTTATTCTTCATTTTATTGTCAATTCTTTCAGTTAAAGCCCAATTTCCGGGAGATCATTCGCCGTACCAAAGTATTCCGGTACCGACCGCACCGGCATTGCCCGCTTACGGACAAAGTGTAATCGACAACTCTGTTCCGGATCCTATCCAAATTACGCGCATTACCGAAATATATAATTATGTTGATGGTAACGGCGACCCGCAAGTCTGGTATCCCACACACGAATATTCTAAAACTCAAGTGTGGAATGCCGACCAAACACTTTATAAAATTCGTTCTTGGAAAGTTTACGATGCAACAACTTATCAAGAAATACAAGATATTGGCGCTTCATCTTTATATCCGGCTTATTGGTCCAATGTCAATCCGGATTTGATTTGGAGTTTTAAAGAAAATGGCGACATCACCAAACATTTTGTTTCAACCAACACCACACAAGTCGTTGGTAATATCACCAATGCTGCCGGCAACAATTATGAATATGTCAAATTAGGTCCCGGTGAAGGTAATATCGACAAAAATGACCACTATGTTGCTCTGGTTGGTAAAGACGGTTTAGATATGGATGTTATTATTTACGATTTGCAAAATCTGCAAACGGTTTTTATTAAAAAATTTGTTGGCTGTTGGCAAACCGGCGGCAGTAGTTTTCCGCATTATGTCGATTGGGTTTCTGTATCTCAATCCGGTGATTATGTGGTGATTATGTGGGATCACAATACTACTTCGCAAGCCAATCCTTATGTAGAAAACGGACAATCACACTATGGTGTGGAAGTCTATAATACACAAGATATGCAATATATGCGCCGGCTGATTCACTACGGCAATCATGGTGATTTGGGTTATGCCGCCGATGGGGACGAAGTTTTGGTGCAATTCTATGGCACACAACAAGATGGTGTGTATATGTACAAACTTAATGGCAATGGGGCAACAGCTATCATTCAAAACCATGATTTCGGTATTGACGGACATATTTCATGCCGGAACATCAATAGACCCGGTTGGGCTTATGTAACCAATTCTGATGCAGCCCAATCAGGGCTCATGCTTGCCGTTAAGCTGGATAATACCGGAACGGTTGAATATTTCGGACACCATTTCAGTAGTAATACGAGCTACGAACAATCGCCTATGGCGGTTGCCTCACCCAACGGTGACAAAATCTGCTTTAAATCCGATTTCGGTACCGGTCCTAATACCAATCCTTCTGTGGTTTATAGTTTTTTTGCAAATTTAGATCCGGCTTCATCGGTTAAAGATGAAACTGTGGCTGGAATATACATCTATCCTAATCCGACAGAAGATTTTATCTATATTCAATCTACGGAAAATATAAAGAATATAGGCATTTTTACACTTACAGGTCAAGAAATTAAGAAGCAGAACACTGTTAATTCAAAAGATATAACTGTTGATATTCGGTATTTTTCAAGTGGTGTCTTTTTTTTAAAATTAGAAACAGCGAATGGTATGGTTACCAAAAGAATAAGTATTAATTAAGAAATGACACCGGATATCCAATCCTGACATGAGTTGGAACAAGATATCCGACATTCATATCAATTAACCGATTAACCAAATAACCGATTACATCAATTATGCTGTTCTTTTTTCATCAATTTAATCAGTGCATTGCGTACATCGAAAGCCGTTTCATTTTCATTAGGAGCATAAATTTTGATAACATTTTTATTTTCAGGTCGCAAAAACGGAATATCCAGTCCTTTTAAGAGATAATCACTGGTTGCAACGGTATAGGTTTTGTTTCTATTAATTGGTTTGCCTTGTACTTTCCATACTTTATTATCTTTATCATAATCGATATTATAAAGTTGTAAATAAGAACCTTTTCCGGCAGTCAATTTTCCGTATTTCAAAACTTTTTCCAGCAATCTTCCGGTCATATCAACTTTTAAGACACTACCACCATACGGCAAAATCCTAAATACGTCTATGGCGGTGATGTCGCCTTGCAATTGGTCGTCAATTCGCACCGAACCACCATTAACAAATACGCCATCCACTTTATCATCATAAGCTGCAGACATGGCTTTAGCAATCATTTTGCCTAAATTTGTTTGTGTGCTTCTGATAGGGGTATCTCTGCCATCTAAGGGTGTATTGGCAACAAAAACTACTTCAGTCGGATTATCGATAAAGTTTTTAATTTTATCATCTAACACAGCCGTCCATCTTTTGACAATACCGTCAACTTTGTCATCAAAAGCCAATTTGTCGTCAATCGGAACCAGAGTAGATGTTATTTTCAATTTTTTGGTTTGGGTATCATATTCCAAACGATGTACATAAGCCGTTCGGGCATTGGCATCGGCTTTGGCAATGTGGCAATTACCGACAGGCACCAATCTTGCCGTATGCTCATGCCCGCCCATAATTAACGGTACTTTGGGCAACATTTTGGCAATCATTTCATCTTGCTTTTGTTTTAAATGACTCAAGCCAACTACAAAATCTGTTTTATTTTCCAAATTGCGATACGCCTTTTTAGAATCTTCATAAAAATCGCCGTAATCAACGTAATCTTTAGGATTGGAATTGATACAAGGTGCAAAAAAACCGATTTTAACAGACGTGCCGTCAGCATCTTTTACATTTAATATATAAGTCCGCGGAATATTTGTTTTTGTTGAATGATGTTTGACATAAAAAGGAACTACATTACCGTTTTTAAGTTTGTGTTGTGCATTGGTTGCAAGCCATTGAAAATTAGATTCATTAAACCGTTTTTGCAAATCTTTGTATTTCAAATCGAATTCATGATTTCCAAAAGCAACCAAATCAAAGTGCATGGCATTCATGACATCAACCATTTGTTTACCGCGAATCTTTTCACCTTTGTAGGTCATGGTGCCGATAAGTGACGGATTGAGAAAATCGCCGGCCATAAAAAGAAACGTATTCGGATTTTCTTTGAGCAACTCTTTGTGTAAAGTTTCCAAACGCGCCATTCCACCGACTTTGCCGCCTTCAAGCGGGGCAATTTCATAAACGTCATTGACTTGCAAAAAGTTTATTTTGATTTTATGATCGTCTTTATTGCAAGAAGCAAATAATAAGATTAAAGTAAAGAGAAATATAATTTTTTTCATGTTTTTATCATTATGTTAATGTTTGAATGGTAATTTTTTAGAAAGTTTTTTATTTTTTCAAAATTCGCTCTTGTTTTTCGATACTTTCTTGGTGAATGGCTTTGAATATTTGTTGAATAAACTTTTCTGACAAATCTAACTCTTGACCTTTATCTATGGCTTTTTGCATAATTTCCTGCCAACGATCACTTTGCAAGACGGCGACACTTTTTTGTTTTTTGATACGTCCGATTTCTTGCGCAACTTGCATACGTTCCGATAACAATTTGAGCAATTCGTCATCCAATTGGTTAATTTGATTTCGATAAAAATAAAGTTTATCAAGTGCTTCCGGGTCTTTAAACTGTTGCTTTCGCAAACAAAGTTTATCAATGATTTGCAACAAAGTTTGCGGGGTTACTTGCTGTTTGGCATCGCTCCAAGCTTCATCTGGATTGTGATGTGATTCAATCATAAAACCTTGATACTGTAAGTCCAACCCCATTTGTGCCATATCGTAAATACAGTCGCGACGCCCGCAGATATGTGACGGGTCTAAAATCATCGGAATATTCGGATACCGGTTTTTAAAATCCAAAGCTATTTGCCAGTTAGGCTCATTGCGATAAGTACCCGGACGGAAAGATGAAAATCCTCGATGAATCACACCTATATCCGTCATCCCGACTTTATGAAAACGCTCTACGGCACCAATCCATAATGCCAAATCCGGATTGATAGGATTCTTAATCAAAATGACTTTACCGCTTCCTTTGATAGCATCGGCTATTTCTTGCACGGCAAACGGATTAACCGACGTGCGGGCGCCTATCCATAAAATATCAATATCGTATTGAAGTGCTAATGCTGCATGATGTGCATTGGCAATCTCGATGGCAATTTTCATTCCGGTTTCATCCTTGACTTTTTTAAGCCAAGGCAGTGCTTTTTCACCATGTCCTTCAAAATTTCCCGGACGTGTTCGTGGTTTCCATACCCCGGCTCTAAAAACTTGTACCCGTTTATCCACTAAACCGTGAGCGGTTTGCAACACTTGTGCTTCAGTTTCGGCGCTACAAGGTCCGGCAATCATCAACGGATATTCCGGCGCCATTTGTTCCAACCACGAATTGAGTTTTTTTGTTTGCATATTCTTATAGTTCTTTTGAGAGATCCTTTTATTTTAAAAATTTGCTAAACCAAGCAAAGAATTATTTTGCTAAAATAAATCAAAAATATGTTTCTTTTTGAGAAATTAACAAAAACTAATTTAAACCGATTACAAACACAAAGCATTTCAGTTTACATATTATTTAATTATATTTGTCCAAAATCAAAATAACATATTATGTACAGTGATAAATTTAAAGAATATTTACAAAAAAGTTTGCAAGATATCGAAGCATCCGGTTTGTTTAAACACGAACGGATTATAACCTCTCCGCAAGGAGCGGAAATTACTTTGGATACCGGTCAAAAAGTCTTAAATTTTTGTGCCAATAACTATCTGGGATTAGCTGATAACCCTGCTGTTATTGATGCCTCTAAAAACATGATGGATAATCGTGGTTACGGTATGGCATCGGTACGTTTTATCTGTGGTACACAAGATAAACACAAAGAGTTGGAATATAAATTAGCCGAGTTTTACCAAACTGAAGATACTATTTTATATGCTGCTGCTTTTGATGCCAATGGTGGTGTATTTGAACCGCTATTTGGTCCGGAAGATGCTATTATTTCCGATGCATTAAATCACGCATCCATCATAGATGGTGTACGATTGACCAAAACTGCCCGTTACCGCTATAAAAATAATGATATGGCAGATTTGGAAGCCAAATTGCAAGAAGCCAATGCAGCCGGTCACAGATTTAAAATTATTGTCACAGATGGCGTTTTTTCAATGGACGGTGTCGTTGCACAATTAGACAAGATAGTTGAACTTGCTAAGAAATATGATGCGTTAACCATGGTTGACGAAAGTCATGCTGTTGGTGTTTTAGGTAAAACCGGACGTGGTACGGTCGAACTCAAAAATGTTATGGGACAAATTGATATTATCACCGGCACTTTAGG
>WFZY01000031.1 GCA_015489265.1 Flavobacteriaceae bacterium
GAGAAACTATCCAAAGATTACCAAAGCAAAATGTTGCTGCAAGTTCACGACGAACTGGTCTTTGAAGTGCCCGAAAATGAACTGGACGACGTCCGGCAACTCATCAAAACCGAAATGGAACACGTGGTAGATCTACCGGTGCCGCTGATTGTCGATATCGGAGTTGGTAACAATTGGTATGAAGCGCATTAGAGTTATTAATGGAAAATGATAAAAATTTCGGAAGCAGAGCGTCATTCCGACAAAGTTCCAACATGAGATGGAACGATGAGGAATCTTAAAAAACTTTTAAATACAAATGAACAGATGGATAGAAATTATAAAAACATCAATTTAAAAATACTTTTACTGTTATTGATAATCACCTCTTGTCAAAACAACCGGCAAACAGACACAACATTACCGGTAACCATAGAAAAAGACACCTTTAATTATTTACCGACTTCTACAACCAGACAAGTGGTAAAACATCACTACTATACTTTATCTTACAATGAAAAATACGAAAATGCCGAATGGGTAGCATACAGTTTGAGTCCAAAACAGTTAAGCCATCAACAAATTGAACGCCCGCGTTTTATTAGAGATCCGTTGGTCAAGACCCGTTCGGCGAGTTATAAAAATTATTATCCGAACGGTTACGAAAAAGGACATTTGTTGCCTGCTGCCGACCGGCGTTTTTCTATCGATGCTTTTGATGAAACATTTTACACATCGAATGTCAGCCCGATGGATCATTATTTTAACGGCGGTATCTGGAATCAGCTCGAAAAACAAGTGCGCTATTGGGCTAAGCGCTACGGAAAATTATACATTGTAACCGGTGGTGTTTTACAGCCCGGATTGGAACGCATCGGTAGAGAGCGGGTTGCCGTTCCGGATTATTTTTATAAAATTGTCTTAGATTATAAAAATCCGAAAAAAGTCCGGATGATTGGTTTTTTGGTCCCGCATAAAGATTTACAAGAAAGTTTAAAAGATTTTGTTGTGCCTGTAGATAGCATCGAAAAACTAACCGGAATTGATTTTTTTCCGGCTTTACCCGATAATCTTGAAAATCCCTTGGAAGCAAGTAAACACCCCGAACAATGGCGATTTGTCAAGTTTGAATCTTGGCAGCGTTAAGGAATGCGACTTATCCTTTTCTTTTGATAATCGGCATAATTTCAGCCGGCACCAATTTGGAAATATCACCGCCGTTACGCCAAATATCACGAACAATACTACTGCTTATAAAGGATGTTTCAGGTCCTGTTAGTAAAAAGACGGTTTCTACTTCACCGAGTTTTCTATTGGTTTGGGCAATGGCTTTTTCAAATTCAAAATCTGCAGGATTACGAAGTCCTCGTAAAATAAAATTTAATTGGTGTTGATGGCAAAAATCAACCGTCAAGCCCGAATATTTAACGACTTGTATTTTTGGCTCGTTATGATAAACCGCCTTAATCATTTCTATGCGTGTTTCGGTGTTAAACATATATTTTTTATCCACATTGATACCGATAGCTATAATCAAATGGTCAAATAGGGGTAGAGCCCTATTGATAATATCAATATGTCCCAAAGTAATGGGATCAAATGAACCGGGAAAAACAGCTGATGCCATATTTTTTTTGTTTGTGTAAAAATAGAAAAAAATACCGATATAATAAGCATCAAACAACCGAATAACAATCCATATAATTTTATTAAATTTGCCGGACGTTTAAAGTATATCAATTAATTTTGATGTTTTAGAATATTTTTACTTATGAAAACAATCAAACAAATTATAAATTCCGATCAACTCAATCAGCCCGTTGAAGTTAATGCATGGGTTAAAACTTTTAGAAACGACCGTTTTATTGCGGTCAATGACGGTTCTACCATTCAAAATTTGCAATTAGTTATTGACCCTGAAAAATTTGACGAAAGCTTGCGTAAGAAAATCAATACCGGTGCGGCGGTTTACGCCAAAGGCGAACTGGTTGAAAGTATGGGTAAAGGGCAAAAAGTCGAAGTTTTGGTTAACGAATTAGAAATTTTGGGAGAATCAGACCCTGAAAAATTTCCTATTCAACCCAAGCGGCACAGTTTGGAATTTTTGCGTGAAAAAGCCCATTTGCGCCCGCGTACTACTTTGTTTGGGGCTATTATGCGTATTCGTAACACCTTGGCTTTTGCCGTGCATCAATATTTTCAAGAAAATAATTTTTTATACGTCAATACACCCATCATTACGGGGGCAGATGCCGAAGGTGCCGGTGAAATGTTTCAAGTAACGACCATAGATCCTGCCAATCCGCCTCGTAATGAAGCCGGTGATGTGGATTACAAACAAGATTTTTTCGGACGTAAAACCAATTTGACGGTTTCCGGACAGTTAGAAGCTGAAACTTATGCTATGGCATTGGGTAAGGTTTACACTTTCGGTCCGACTTTTAGAGCTGAAAATTCAAATACCACGCGACATTTGGCAGAATTTTGGATGATTGAACCCGAAGTGGCTTTTATGGACTTGCACGGTGATATGGATTTGGCGGAAAGTTTTGTCAAATACATTATCAAAGCGGTGTTGGATAAAAATTATGAAGATTTGCAGTTTTTAGAAATGCGACTCAAAAACGAAGAAAAACAAAAACCGCAAGCCCAACGTAGTGAATTGGCATTAATTGAAAAACTGCAATTTGTTTTGGATAACAATTTTATCCGGCTGAGCTATACCGAAGCCATTGAAATTTTGCGAAATTCCAAAGCATTTAAAAAGAAAAAATTTAAATTTCCGGTAGAATGGGGCGTTGATTTACAAAGCGAACACGAACGTTATTTGGTCGAAAAACACTTTAAAAGTCCGGTGATTATTTACGATTATCCTGCCAAAATCAAGGCATTTTATATGCGATTGAATGAGGACCAAAAAACCGTGCGTGCCATGGATGTCTTATTTCCCGGAATAGGCGAAATCATCGGTGGTTCGCAACGTGAAGAACGCTTGGATGTGCTGTTGCAAAAAATGGAAGATTTGGGTATTGACCAAGAAGAATTGTATTGGTATATCGATACGCGTCGTTTTGGAACGGCGGTTCACAGCGGTTTCGGATTGGGTTTTGAACGGATGGTGCAATTTGTAACCGGTATGGGTAATATCCGCGACGTGATACCATATCCGCGCTATCCGGGGAATGCGGCTTTTTGATAGATTATGCAAACCAATCAAACATATTATTTTATTCGTATTCTGATTATAGTAACAGGCATTACTTGGCTATCGGCATGTTCCGGTGGTGATATTTTGCCTAAACCCGAAGCCCAATTGCGTTTGGAATATCCGCAAGCTATCTATCACAAGGCGAATTTTAAATATTTCAGTTTTGATAAATCGAATCTTACTAAGATAGAGAAGGTTTCCGATAAAAAAATCAATTTAGTCTATCCGGCGATGAAAGCCAAAATTTATCTGACTTATAAACCAGTTAAACATAATTTGGAAGGACTGCTGCGCGATGCCGAAAAATTTACTTACGAACATACCGTCAAAGCCGATGAAATCATTACCCGTGATTACATCAATGAGAAAGATAGTGTGTATGCCACAATTAATCAAGTAACCGGAAATGCAGCCTCACAGATTCAATTTCATGCTACTGATAGCATCAAACACTTTTTGGACGGTTCCTTATATTTTTATGCCCAACCCAATTATGATTCCATTATGCCTGCAGTGAAATATCTACAAAAAGATGTCATGCGTTTGGTAGAGAGTTTACGGTGGAAGTGATTGGGTTAAAAAATAAAGACAATAATGTCCTGAGAAATGGAATAACTATATTGAATTTGTAATCGATATTACTTCTTCTGTTTTCCCAATATTTTATGGTATTGTTCAGGATTATTTAAAATCTCTTTAGCTTTCTGGATAACTTTATCATGATTGATTTTATATTGTGTCAAACCATCTTTTTGAAAATACCGGTTGATTAAATCTTTGGACAGTTCCGATAAAATGTAAGTTTTGTATTTTTTTAAGATATTGATATTCTGCTGTTTATATTCTTTTTCTAATTGTTTATATCCTTTTATTACCGAAGCAGCCTGCTGTTCTTTTAAAGCCCTTTCTTTAGCTTTTTTCAAGATTTTTTCAGCATCACTTTTAGGAAATAATTGGCGGTCGTTCATGAATTTTATCAAATTATCAAAATCTTTATCTGTTAATCTAAAATCGGTTATGTTTTTTGGCTGTGGTTGTGTATAATAATACCATGTAGCGTAATCAAACAAAATACCTTTGTTGATTAAATCTTTGATAAGTGATTTATTTACTTCGGTTTTTAGTTCAATATCCGGCACAACGCCTCCTAAGTTATGCACGGTTCTACCATTGGTTGTTTTGTAATCCTTTTCGGGCAAATTGTCCCGCATCAAGAGTGGTTTACCGTTTTTATCGCGATGCCAATAATCTATTTTTTGAATGAGTCGCCCCGAAGGTATATAATATTTTGAGATGGTTTGCTTCATATACGTGCCGTATTTGAGCTTGTTAGTACGTTGCACCAAGCCCTTGCCATAGGTTGTATCGCCTATAATTACGGCGCGGTCATAATCCTGTAAACTTCCTGACAATATTTCAGAAGCCGAAGCCGAGTGATTGTTGACCAAAATCACAATGGGAATTTCTTCATCTATAGAAGGATTACGAGTCATATAAGTTCTGTTATATTTATCGAACCGCCCTTTGGTCGTTACAACTACTTTGCCTTTCGGAATAAAAAAATTGACAATTTTAATCACTTCGTTGAGCAATCCGCCCGGATTGCCGCGTGCATCAATAATCAGTTTTTTAGCACCTTGGTTTTTCAGATCAAGCAAAGCCTTTTTAACTTGACGGGCTGCCAATTTGTTAAATTTCACAAAACGGATATAACCGATATCACCATCGAGATACGTACCGGTAACGGCGTCTAACTTAATATCAGCCCTTTTAACTTTTAAGTTCAAAGTCTTTCCGTTGCGTTTGACTGTTAACTCCACTTCACTGCCGGCAGAACCTTTAAGCAAATTGGAAGCCACTTTAGCCGACAAATCTGCGACTTTTTTACCGTCAATAGCCCATATTTCATCCCCGATTTTGAGTTTTTCAGCAGCCGGGGAATCTTTAAAAATATCGGTCACTAAAATTAAGCTGTCTTTATAGTGAATGTTAATTCCTAAACCACCAAAGTGTCCTTCTTGACGCATTTTTTGGTTTAAGATTCCTTGCTCGTCGTAAAAAGTCGTAAAACGGTCCAAACCATTGAGCATGCGTTTGGTATTCTTTTGCATCATATCGCCAATATTGATATCGTCAATATAATTGGTTGCCAATTTTTTGAGTACATCGTTGTAAATTTCCATTTGCTTGCTAATCTCAAAATACGGATTTTGTGCCGTAAGCATCATTGAGATAAGAATAAATATACTGCTAATAATTCGTTTCATATATTATAAAATTTATTTTTCTCGTACAAAAATCCCACCAAACAAGTTTGATAAAAATGTTTATATTTAATTTTTTAAAAATACACAATTTTTGCAAATGGATACAGACGCACTTTATTATCTTTTAGCCCTGCAAAAAGTCAAGAATATTGGGGATATTTCAGCAAAAAAACTATTGCGTCATTTTGGGTCCGCTAAAGCTATTTTTGAAGCGGCAAGACATAATGAAATCGAAGTACAAGACATCGGTTCGGTTATGATCCAAAGTTTAAGACAATTTAATGATTGGCGACGCGTATCCGATGAAATCAAATATATTGAGCAAAACAGGCTCAAAGTTGTCAGTATTTTTGACGATGCGTATCCCTACAGAATGCAACATGCACCGGATGGTCCTATTCTGTTTTTTTATCAAGGTAATGCCGATTTGAACCACCGTAGAATGATCAGCATTGTTGGAACGCGTAATATGACATCTTACGGTAAACGTATAATCGTAGAACTTATAGAAGGTTTAGCGGATTATAAACCACTTATTGTCAGCGGGTTGGCTTACGGTGTTGATATTGAAGCGCATTTGCAAGCCATAAAACACAACTTGCCCACCATAGCTGTTTTAGGACATGGATTTCAACGGATTTATCCGGCTATTCATCAAAAAATTGCCCGACAAATGTTAGAAAACGGTGGCTTGATTTCTGAATTTTGGCACACAGACCCTGTTGACCGCAACAATTTTTTAAAACGCAACCGTATTGTTGCCGGCATGGCTGAAGCGGTTATCATCATTGAGTCCGGTGTCAAAGGCGGTGCTTTGGTTACGGCGGATATTGCCAACTCTTACAATCGTGATGTGTTTGCCGTACCCGGACGTACGACCGATACTTTTAGTAAAGGCTGTAACAATTTGATTAAACAAAATAAAGCCGCTCTGATAACCGATGCACAAGATATTGTCAAGATGTTACAATGGTCTGAGGACAAAATAAAACCGGCTAATCCACAACTCAATTTGTTTGTCGATTTAAATGATGACGAACAACTTATTTTTGATTTATTACAAGCAGAAGGCAAAATGTCTTTGGACGAAATGGCTCTAAAACTTGAAATGCCGGTTTCCAAATTGGCACAAATTTTATTACAAATGGAATTAAATAATATCGTAACATCTTTACCGGGGAAATTTTTCGAATTATTATAATTTTTAACCAAAATTTGATTAATCATAATATTTTACATTAAATAAAGATTTTTTTGCCTTTTATTTACGGGTTATTTAATAACTTTGCTTTTGTAACAACACACTAAACATTATGAACAAAGAACTGTTTTTAGACATCAAAAAAACGGCAACAGTTAAAATTAATTTAGCTAACCGGATTGATTATGCCAATGATTATATTTTGGAATTGCTCGATTATCGCATTACAGAATTTGTAACCCAACCACCCAAAATCATTTGTCATGAAGATATGCCCGATCTTATTCACGATACTATCGGTAGTTTTATTATGGAATATAAGGAAGGTATAGCCGTCTTAAAACATAAAACTAAAAATAACGATTTTTTTTGGGCATTTACACATTACAAACCATCCTACAAACCCGATGGAAGTTTTGAAGCTTTTGTTACCCGTCGTAAACCTTTACCGACGAAAAAGTTGAATGGAACCATAGAAGATATGAAATACCAAATTTCAAAACTCTATGAAATTTTAAAAGGTATTGAAAGTCACACCGGACAAAAGCAGGCGGAAAGATACTTAGAAGGTTTTTTAGAATACAAAGGTTATAAAACCTTAGAAGATTATTATATGAGTTTTTTTGATTTTAGTAAAGCCGAACTTGAAGAATATTTTAGTATTAATGAACAAACACCTGTAAAAAGGATCAGACGATTTACTAATTATATAGACTTGTATTGAGCTTTTGTTGAGGTATTGATATGATGTTGAATGAGAATACGCGCTTATACTTTCATAATAATTTCAATGTATGCACTGCCTTTTTCAGCATGAAGTAAATGTTGTTGTAAGGTGTAAGCTTTCATGATCAGTATGCCGCCAAATTGGGTACGGCATTCAATAGGAACGCTGTTGTCAAGAATCATATCTATTTTATCAGGTGTTAATATTTTTTTATGAGTTCCTGCTATCACTTTCATTTTTGGCAGTGTTTGTTTTCTTTCGCTTAAGTACACTTGTATAATATAATCGGTTTGTGCCATCTCAACCTGTTGATACCAATCTTTTCGGGGGGATTTTGGGTAAAAAGTCATTCCTTTGATTGTTGAGGTCCCTAAGAATTTTTGTATTAATTCAATATTCTTGTTTATAAGTATTTGTTTGATTTCGTCATCATGACTCAAATTGATCGGTACTATTTCGACCTTGTTTTTAATATAATTATGTATGAGTTTAGAGATTTTTCTAATGTCTCTTTTAGTATAAATATAATTGATTACGGCACACGATTTATAATTTAATTTGGCTACAATCCGGCTAATACTTTCTTTGTTGATATTCGTGTTATATAAATCAATGGCGTTGGTCAATCTTTTGTAAATATTTTTTTTTAAACGCTGTGGTGCAACAACTTGCATATGGTCACCAAAACTCAAGATGGCTTTTTCTAATTCAAAATTAAGTTGCACTTGTAAGCCGATAATGATACCGTATTGATTTCTTTCTAAAGTTTGCTGACTCTGATGCAAAGGTTTGGTTTCAACATAAGGTGCCATTTCCCTATTGACAAAAAGTTTCACGATTTCGGGCTTTTTATGGGGCTGTACCGTTACCCCGATAGCGACATCATAATATTTTTTTAAATCAATTTGGCAAGCAACGAAGGGCTTATTGCTTTTTTCAACGGATATTATTCTATCTAAAGCTAGATTTACAATATTTTTACCATCAGTGCGACTGCCAATGACAAACCACCGGTTGCGGTATTCCTTTAATAAGTAAGGATAAAACAAAAATTTATTCGGATAGCGACTTCTAAACGATTGATAAGTAATAAGAATACTATGATGCTGTAAAATATGTTTGTGTAAAGGGTCTAAAAAATCCAATCCTTTTAGATGCTCGTTTTTTTCAAAATCAATAACCGGTTGGGTGTTGGTTTGATGCGAATAGACATGGTCTTCCAGTTTTTGAACCACTTCTTGCAAGGCGTTGAAGTGAGAAAATCCTTTAAATTGGCTTAGAAAAGCTACAGATTCCGAAATCTTTTTTAAATCTTGCCCACTAATCCCGACATTCATGATGGAATATTCAGGGTCTTCATAAGTGTAGTATTTTTTATCCACTACTATAATGGGGGCATTATAGCCCAGCTTATCACTGCGCATGGTTTGAATATCCAATTGAATAGTACGTTTGCTGACATTCATCAATTTACCTTCGTATTCGTACAAGGCATCACTACAAGCTTCGATAAGATCATCTAAAGTCCATTTTCTGTATCTGTTTTGCAGACATTTGTCTATGGTTTTGTAGCGTATTAGAGCATTTTTGTTATAAGCCATAATTTATTTGATTATTTAATAGTGCAGAAATTTATATTACAGATCTCTGTTGTTTCGAACAAAGTGAGAAATCTCTTTCAATATTTTATGAATTAATTTCATATAGAGATTTTTGTTTAAATAATTAATTGATTATCAATAAATTAAAAAATATTTTTCAAAAATACAAAAAATATTTTTTATTACGCAAAATAATTGCGTAGTTATATAAATATATTTGCCCTGTAATTGCCGGTACAGAGGCAGTAGCAGGAGAGCAGGTCGTGATGTGGGATAGAATGATATAATTTTATTACGATCTCTACTGCCTCTTTGATATAAAAATTAATAAGAAGATAGCAACTTAAAAAAACAAAAAGATGAAACAAGTAGTGAGTACGGAAAACATTCCGATTAAAATGTGGCTCGATGAAATGGAACCGCAAGCATTGGCGCAAGCAAAAAATTTGGCAAATCTGCCTTTCGCCTACAAACATATCGCTATTATGCCCGATAGTCATGTGGGATACGGTATGCCTATCGGTAGTGTTTTGGCAACAAAAGGCGTGGTTATTCCCAATGCTGTAGGCGTGGATATCGGATGCGGTATGGTTGCGCAAAAAACGCATATTCAAGACATCAGCGTAGAAGAACTCAAGAAAGTTTTGGGTATTGCCCGAAAAATGATTCCGGTTGGGTTTGACCATCACAAAGAAGCACAAGATGAAGCTTTGATGCCGCTACATCATGAAGATCTATTCGTAGTCAGAAATCAATACCAAGGTGCTTTAAAACAACTGGGGACTTTGGGCGGCGGTAATCATTTTATCGAAATACAGCGAGGCACAGATGGCTATATTTGGATTATGATACATTCGGGCAGCCGTAATTTGGGATACAAAGTTGCCAATCATTATAACCGATTGGCACAGCGGCTCAACGAACGTTGGTTTTCTGTTGTAGAAAAAAACAAAGAATTGGCCTTTTTTCCTATTGAAACACAAGAAGCCCACGATTATATCAATGAGATGAATTATTGTATAAACTTTGGTGTGGCAAACAGAACATTGATGATGCACAGAATGATAGCAGCCATGCACGAAGTAAAAGGGAATTTCGAAGTAGATGAAATTATCAACAAACCTCATAACTTCGCTGCTTGGGAACATCATTTCGGTAAAAATGTTTTGGTACATCGTAAAGGCGCTACACGGGCATTTGAAGGTGAGTTGGGAATGATACCGGGTTCGCAAGGTACCAAGTCTTATATCGTAAAAGGTAAAGGTAATCCTGAAAGTTTCATGTCTTGTTCACATGGAGCCGGTAGAAAATTAGGAAGGCGACAAGCCAAACGGGACTTAAATTTAGAAGAGGAAATCAGTTTGTTAGAAAAACAAAATATTCTTCATGCTATACGACATAAATCAGATTTGGAAGAAGCTGCCGGTGCCTACAAAGATATTTTTGAAGTGATGAATAACCAAACCGACTTAGTGGATATTGTGGTGGAATTACAACCTTTAGCAGTCATAAAAGGTTGATAATTAACCATTAATACCAAAGTGGTATGCTATAAAAACAAATTGCCGCACGAATTATCGTGCGGCAATTTTGTAATAGATAGATAAAATGAAATTTTTATAATTTTTTCCTTACTTGGCGGTTTGACTTCCTTGATATAAACTAGATACATTAAGTTGACATATAGTTTTTACATAAATTAACACTTTTTTCAATACAAATTTTAATGAACTGAATTATAGCAATTTATGAATATGATAACATTAAAAAAAATAAAAAATTCATCCTAAAGGGTGATAATTTTTCATTATAAAGGGTGTAAAATATTGCCGATTGTGTATGTAATTTTACAGTATAAAAAACATTACAACTATGAAACACATTATTTATTTATTAGGTTTAATATTGATAAGTGGTAATTATGCTTGTCAAAACAGTTCTTCTGACACTTCACAAAGCTTAAGCCAAAATACAGTAGTTGCCGATAAGCCCCTACTCAAAAGATACCATGTAAAATCGGGTATTGTAAAGTACAAAACCCGAATAAACGGTAAAGTGATGGGATCAACCATAGATGGAACCGGTACCCAAGAATTGTATTTTAAAAATTGGGGGGACACGGAATTGAAAAAAAGTGACGAGAAAAAAGTGACGCACATTAATATTTTCGGACAGAAAAAAACAGAGGTCGAAAATACTAAAACTATTGACAAATTAGATAATGGAAAAAGTTATACGGTAGATGAAAAAAACAAAGTCATTTATGTACGACAAGACCCTACCATGAATATGATGAAAAACATGAAGCAAGAGGATGTTTCGGATCTCGGAGAAAGTATGTTAAAATCCCTTGGCGGTAAGAAAATAGGTGCCGGAAAAGTGCTGGGTTATACCTGTGATATTTGGCAAATACCTGGTGGTAGGCAATGGATATATAAAGGGGTGCCGTTAAAAATACAAATGTCTTTAATGGGTATTACCACTACCAACGAAGCTACCGAAGCAAAATTTAACATCTCGGTTCCTGACAAATATTTTATGCTTCCCGATTATCCGGTACAACAAATGCCCGGCTTTCAAAATAACCCCAACCAAACCAAAAGTATGAAACAAGGGGCTACAAAAATGAGAAAAATGAGTTTTAAGCAATATAAAGCAATGTTGCAAAAAGAAGATCCGGAAGCTTTTAAAAACATGTCAGAAAATGACCTGAAAATGAGTTACCAACTCATGCAAAAAATGGCACAACAAATGAAATAATAACAAAAATTTACAAATTCGCAATTTTTGTAAATGTTGTTTATATATGAATTTATACCATTCATAAAATAAATTCAACCATTCATATATTACATGATTTTTATAAAACAATAGACCTTAATTTTATACAGAATTTATAACTAATCTTAAAATTTAATTATTATGAAAAAGACTATTTTATTTAGTTTATTATTTGGCTTGATATTCAACCTTCAAGCACAAGTAGATTATTATGCTCTTACACAAGAGAATACCCCAAACGGTGGGTATCCTGATACAAGTAGTTCTGCAACTACCATTTGGACAACCGGTGATGACGAAGAACAAACCAATGTGCCTATTGGTTTCGATTTTTATTTTGGTGGTAAAAAATATACAACCTGTACAGTAGGTGTTAATGGCGCTATATCTTTTACGGAAGATCAAATTTATACCGGTAACGATCTATCCTCTACTACTGCCGGACATATTAATATGATTGCCCCTATGTGGGACGATTTAAAATTATATGCTTCCAATAATGGTTATGTTGCCTATGAAACAACAGGAACAGCCCCTAACCGAATCTTTAAAGTTTCATGGAAAAATATATCACGTTACAGTGATGAAGCTCATGATATGAGCTTTATTTTAGAATTAAAAGAAACCTCTAATGAAATTGAGTTTTACTATGGTCACTGTGATGCCGGTGCCAATTTAAACGCTTCTGTTGGTTTTAATTTTTATGATGGCACCAATACTACTTTTATGAGTGTAACGCCGGACGGTTCAGGTAACAATGTGACATCGTCAAGAACTTCATCTAATAATAGCATTAGCGCAGCAGATTTTCCCTCTTACAAACACTTAACTTTTACTTTCCAACACGCTTATAACGATTGGGATTACCATGGTCGCAAAATCACTTTGGCAGACCCCCGCGACAATTCTACTATTGTAATGAATTATATGAACAATATTGGCGCTACCAACTCACATGGTCATGAACCGACTTGTGCCGGTTTTAACGGTGGTGATGTTTGGTATCAATTTACCGCGCCGACAACAGGTGCTATCAGTATTGTTAGAACCGCTATAGGAGATATTGGCTCGTTGGGTTATGCCATTTATCATAATGCTGTATCAACGGACCCTATTTATTGTGATTTTATAGGTAATACACCCATCCATATTGACGAACCTAACATGGTAGGCGGGCTAACTGCCGGTGATACCTATTTTATCAGAATGTGGGATTATGACAATAACCAATTTGGTATTACCCCGTTTTATGTAGCCAAAGTAGCAGCTAATGATGAAGCAGCTTACGCTATAAATATAGGTGTTCAAGCTGAAGATGCCTCTGTATTTTTAATGACAGTTGCTAATAATACCTTGGCTATGGATTCAGAGCATATTAACGGTTTGCCGAGTTGTGCAGGTACCGGCTCAAATAGAAACTATCAAGGTGGGGATATTTGGTACAAATTTACGGCACCATCTGACGGTATAGTTAAAGTTCATCATTCAAACACAGCCGGTGATTGGTCATCATTCTCATTTGCTATTTATGACAGTGCAACAGCTACTTCTGATGTTGATTGTGAAGTTATTTATATTAATGGAAACACAGCACCTTACGAAGTAAAAACTATTACCGGATTGACCGGTGGACAAGATTATTGGTTCAGAACTTGGGATTACCGTAATAACGATGTCGGTTCTTCTGCTTTTTATTTAACCGATGATGCGCTCGGTGTAGAAGACTATCAACAATTGTCTTTCAAATTCTATCCGAACCCTGCTACCGATGTCTTAAATGTTAGTGCCGCAACAAATATTGATTTGATCAGCGTTAGCAATCTGTTAGGACAAGAAGTCCGTCATATGGCACCTAATCAAAAACAGGTTGCCTTAAATATAGCCGACTTACAAAACGGTGTTTATTTGATGAAAGTTCAAACAGGCGATAAAGTGTCCACTGTTAAGTTTATCAAAAAATAATCCAATTAAATCCTAATTTTTGAAAGCCGGCAAAAGCCGGCTTTCTTTTTGATGAAAAATGTATATTTGCATAAAAATAAATCAAACATGAAAATAGCCATAGGAAACGATCATGCCGGAACAGCATATAAATTTGCCATCGTAAAACTTTTAGAAGATTTGGGACATCAAGTGATAAATTTTGGAACGAATACCACAGACAGTGTTGATTACCCCGATTATATTCATCCGGTTGCCGGTGCTGTTGAAAACCATGATGTTGATTTCGGTATTATTCTTTGCGGTAGTGGCAACGGTGCCGCCATTACGGCAAATAAACATCAAGGTGTACGCGCCGCTTTGTGCTGGAGTAAAGAACTGGTCGAGTTAGCCCGCCGGCACAACGATGCCAACGTTTTGAGCTTACCTGCACGTTTTATTTCGCAATATCAAGCATTGGAATATGTACAAACCTTTTTAAATACCCAATTTGAAGACGGCAGACACCAACGCAGAATAGAAAAAATACCGGTTAAATAATATGTTTTTCAATTTTGTTTTTCTATACTTGAGTATATTTAACAACCATTCTTCGGGTAATTTGCGCATTGAATTGAATCACGCATTAAATCAAGGCAAACTTTTGGTTTATGTTTACAACAACAAAGCCGGTTTCCCTACAAAACCCGAACTGGCATACAAAACCATTATAATAGAATGTAACAATACTAAACAAGTAAAAATTGACCGGCTTCCCTTTGGCAAATATGCTATCATCTTAATTCATGACCAAAATGCTAATGAAAAACTCGATAGAAATTGGCTGGGACTACCGGCTGAACCTTATGCTTTGTCGGGACATCCAAAGTTTAGATTCGGTCCACCCTTGTTTGA
>WFZY01000032.1 GCA_015489265.1 Flavobacteriaceae bacterium
AAAAGATAAAAAGATTTTTTCTATCCAAAATCGGGTAGTTTTTTCATAATGTGTGTGTTGTTGAGTATAAAGTGCAAAATTTTTTAGTGTGTTGTTTTTATAAATTTTGCACAAACAGGCGATCGGATATTCATTCCGGTCGCTTGTTTTTAGATTAATTTTTTTATAAACGACTGTTTTGAGTTATTGCTGTTTTTTCTTTATAAAACCTTTTCCGGTCCCCCATTATTTTATAAACTGCCTATAAAATCCCGTAAATCAATATCACCGGCTAAAGCCAATTTGTTTTTTAAACGATATTGCGCATTACGGACACTTTGGTGGGTAATATTGAGTATAGACCCGATTTCTTTATTGGTCATATTCAGTTTGAGCAGGGTTGCCAAGCGTAGATCGGTTTGGGTCAATTCCGGATTAATTTGTTTGATTTTTTGCAAAAATTCTTTGTTGACCTGTTCAAAATACACTTTGAATGTATCCCAATCTTTTTCAGAATTGAGCAGGTGATGGACTTCTCTTTTTAATTTTTTCAGTTTGGTTTTTGTTTGCCCTTCCACTTCTCGGGCTATGTCGGCTAAATTGTTGCCAAGAGCCGATAGCAGTTGGTTTTTTTGCATCATATTTAAGGCGTGCGTGGTCAGTTGTTTGTTTTTTAATTCAAGTTGTTCTGATAAACTTTGTGAGCGAATACGCGATTTTTCCAGTTCCAGTTCGGCTATTTCTTTTTGTTTTTTACGTTTTTGCACAATAATGTAGGAACCGATTAACAACAATAGTATCAAGCTGATACCGGAGATCAATAAAATTCGAAAATGTGCTTTATCAAGTTTACGTTTACTTTCCAACTGTTCTATTTGATGTTGCTTTTCGGCAGTTTCGTATTTGGCTTCCAATTCGGCAAACTTTTTATTCGCTTGAATATTATAAACCGAATCGTGATAAGTTACGTATTTATTGGCATACCGGTAAGCATTGGTAATATCACCCATGCTGTCATAAACCTTTTTTAGATTTTCGGAAATACTTTCTAAACGATTGTACACATGCTCTGTAGAATCAAGCCGGTAAGCCATCAACAGGTATTTTTCCGCATTTTTATAGTCTTTTTTGGCGATGTAGATTTTGGCTAAATATGAATAATTGAGTGACATATCAGTTTTAGAATGAACTTTTTTAAAGATATCTAAAGATTGCAAACTGTAACGCAAAGCTTTATCATAGCGTTTTTTCTTGATATTGATTTTGGCTAAACCTTCCAAGCATTTGGCAGCGTTGAGATTGATATGTTTTCTTTGAAATATTTGATAAGCATTTTGTAAGTTGTGTTCCGCTTGTTCTATTTTATTCATTTTTATTAAAATAAAGGATGAATTAAGCATCAAAATAGCAGAACTAACCGTATCTTGTACTTTTAAAAATTTTTCTTGCGACCGCTTGTAATATTCCAATGCTTTATCATTTTTATGCATTTCGCGGTACATATTCCCCATAGCACCGTAAACTTTTGCCATCCCTTTAATATTTCCCAGTTTTTTGTACATACCGGCAATACGGGTGTAATAGTTAATGGCTTCATCAAATTTGCCGACATGCAGCCGGTTATTGCCCAAATTGCCTAAAGCGGAAATCATCGATAAGGTATCGGCATTTTCTGTTGCTAATTTATAAGTTTGATCTAAAATTTCTTTGGCTTTTTTGTAGTTACCTTGTTCATTATAAAAAATGCCTAATGAGTTCATCAGTTTAGTTTCGTATTTTGTATAGTGCTGTTCTCTTGCCAATTTCAAAGCTTTTTGAATATAAAACAGGGCGGAATCCGGTTTTGAATAAAAATAATGATTGCTCAAACGAATCATAGCTTTGACTTTAGACTTATTGTCAGCTTGCCGGACAATTTGCTTTAAACTGTCGATGTTTTGAGCATAAGTAAGACTTAAATTCAAAAACAATATTAAGAACATTTTTTTCATAAGTAGAATGATTTAGTTGAAAGAATAATTATCACATTTTTTATAATGTATTTAAAAAATCACGCAATTCGGTATGGTTATCCAAGCCCAATTTGTTTTTTAATCGGTGTTGTGCATTTCGAACGCTTTGGTAGGTTATATTGAGTATGGAACTGATTTCTTTATTGGTCATATTCAGTTTAAGCAACGTAGCCAAGCGAATGTCATTTTGGGTTAAGTCCGGATTGATTTGCTTGAGTTTTTTGGTAAAATCTCTATTGATTTGTTCAAAATACATTTTAAAGGTATCCCAATCTTTTTCAGAATTGAGATAATAATGCACTTCTTTTTTTAAGCGTTTTAATTGAGATTTGGTATGGCTTTCCGCTTCATGGATTATATCCGTGATATTGTCACTTAAATTGGTTAATAGCAAATTCTTTTGAATCATATTTAAGGCATGAGATGTCAATTGTCTGTTTTTAAGCTCGAGTTGTTTGTCTAAACTTTGAGAATGAATTCGGGATTTTTCAAGTTCGAGTTCGGCTATCTCTTTTTGTTTTTGTCGTTTTTGTAAAATGATATATGCCCCGATTAACAACAAGAGTATCAAGCTGATACCGGAAACCAACAAAATGCGGAAATGCGCTTGGTCCAGTTTGCGTTTGTGTTCCAATTCCGCAATATGATGTTGTTTTTCCAAAGATTGATACTTGACATCCATTTCAGCCAATTGCTTGTGAAATTGTGCCGATTGTAGCGAGTCTTTAACTTGATTATGTTTAGTTAAATAGGTATATGCCTGATTATACCGGTGCAAATGTTTTAAATTTTCAGCATAAGATTTATAGGATTTTTGAAGCATTAAACCGAATTTGATATTTTTGGCGATAGCAATGGCAGAGTCCAAATACTGATTGCTTTCGGCATAGTTGCCCAAATCGGATAAACACTCGGCAATCACATTGTAACCAATGGCAATATCTTCTTTATTGCCGTTTTTCTTAAAAATATTTAATGCTTTTGTATAATATTGCCGGCTATGTTTTTTATCCCCTTTTCTGGCATAAATAATTGCCAAATCGTCATAAGCATTACCAATTTGAATTTGTGTGTCCGGCAGATTATGCAATATAGCAATGGATTTTTTCAGATTTTCAATAGCGGCATCATCTTGATGTAAGTCTAGATAACACATGCCTATATTTTCATAAGCAATACCGATACCTTTTTGGTTTGAAATTTTTTGAGCGGCTTTTAGGGTTTTTTGATAAAATTCCAATGCTTTTTGATATTGATTAAGTCCATGATAGATATTGCCAATAACCAATGATGCCCTTGCCAAACCTTTTGGATAGTTTATTTTTTGCGAAAGATTAATGGCTTGATTCATCAATAGCAAAGTTGAATCATTTTTTTGCCAAGCCATATAAATATAACCGCGTTCTATCAACAAATCTACAAATGTCAATGTGTCGCCGTATTTTAAACTGACATTTTGCGCTTGCTTATAAGTTTGATTGGCTTGCTCATATTGACCGGCATAATATTGTATATCACCGGCTTTGTAATATATTTTGGCTAACCATTTCGTATGACCTGTTGATTTGGCATAAGTTACAGCTTGATTTACATAATATTTTGCTGAATCTAGTCGGTGTTGATTAAGATAGCCATCAGCAATTTGAAGATATAAACGAATTTTATCGGCATTTTTAGCTTGATTTAAGGATTTTTTGAGTTGTAAAATATCTTGTCCATAACCCCAAAACATATAAAATACCGTAAAAAGTAAGATAATTTTTTTCATAAACTTTTCTATCATAAAAGTTCAAATAAGCCGGCAAAATTTTGAATAAAACCCTAAAATTTAAAAAAACATACCAAAAAGTACACTTTGAGTACACTTTTGAGTACGGTTTGAGTACTGATAAAAAATTGTTTTATCCCGAACCGACATTAATTTTATCCTATCAAATATACGAAAAATTTGATAAATGAATAAAAATTCAATCATTAACCTAAATTTTAATTAAAATGAAAAAAATTATCTTAACACTCAGTATGATGTTGCTATCCTATTTTGGGTATGGGCAACATTTACATCAGTATTACACGGTGTTTAAACGCAGCGTGAACTATCAACACATTACCGGTGGTAATGAATTTTTCGGAAACGAAGATCACGATGATTATACGCTTTTTGATCGTAGTATAGGTTTTGCATTTAATTATAATGGTCAAACCTATTATTATGTAAATGTCAGCACCAATGGCGCCTTACGCTTTGGAAGTCAGCAATCGGTGGATTATACAAATCAATTGGAAAGCACCACTTGCACCGACGTTATCGCACCGCTTTGGGACGATTTGTATATCCGCGCCGCCGACCACGGTAAAATTATTTACAAGATGGATGGCACGGCGCCCTACCGTAGAT
>WFZY01000033.1 GCA_015489265.1 Flavobacteriaceae bacterium
AAATTGGCTACATATTGCTCTACATCAGGCGGATTTTTATAAATACTCCACGACTGAAATTCGGGGCGTTTTATCAAATCCCAAACCGAGACAATGCGACTGTTCGACAATTTTTCTGCCAGCAATTTGGCTTGGGTTGTTTTACCGCAACCGTCCAGCCCGGTTATGCAAATTGTTGTCATGGAATGAATTGTATAGTTATATTAATCTTCGTCAAAATATTAAGCTTGATTTGTACATTATCCTAAATACAATTTTAGTAAAATAATGGCAGCCAAAGGTATGCTTATATTATCTACACCTTTAAAGGAAACCGCTTCTACTATGGTCATTATCAAAGCAAAAATAATGGCAAATAGCCAAAAATTAGCATCTTCAAAATGATCAGCGGGAAAAAAGAAAAGCGTTAAAAACAAACTGATTAATAAAAAAGTTAATGAGCCGCCTAATGACTTTTGATGTCGTTTGATAACATAATGTTTTATTGGAAAACTTTGTCCAACCAATGCAGCAGCCGGATCGGCAAAAACAACAATAGCAAAAGGCAGATAAAAATACAACTCATTTCCCGTAGTTTTATACAATAAAAATAACAACCATGTACTCCAAACAAAAAACAACTCACCGGAAGATTTTCGCTCAACTGCAAAAATAGAAGGAAAAAGTCTTTGTTTTTTAGAAATAAATAAAATCAAAGTAAAACTCAACGTTAAAGCTAGGACAACCCAATGATTTTCAAGATATTTCGGGTAAGTCAAAGCCACAATTCCGGCGCCAACATGCGCTATCTTACGAGTCCATTCTGTCGGTAAATGCAAAAAACGGTATGCCGCTTCTGCCAATAGCATCACTCCTAGCAAGACGACAGAATATATTAAAAAAAGATAAATATCATTCATTCTAATTATTTTTGACGAATATAGAAAAAAAATTGTAATTTTAAGTCAAGATTTTATGACCACTTGAAAAGGACAAACATGAATACATTTGGAAACATATTCCGCTTAACAAGCTTTGGCGAATCACACGGATCAGCCATTGGCGGCATCATTGACGGCATGCCCGCCAACATCAACATAGATTTTGAAACCATACAAACCGCTCTGGACCGTCGGCGTCCCGGGCAATCAAAGATTACCACACAACGCCAAGAAGCCGATAAAGTCGAATTTTTGTCCGGTATTTTTGAAGGTAAAACCACAGGAACCCCTATCGGATTTATTATTAAAAACACGAATGATCGCTCATCAGATTACAATCACTTAAAAGATACCTATCGCCCTTCACATGCCGATTATACTTACGACCAAAAATACGGACATCGTGACTATCGCGGCGGCGGACGCAGCTCGGCGCGCACAACCGCAAGTATTGTGGTTGCCGGCGCTTTGGCACAACATATCATTCCGGATATAAAAATTACCGCTTATGTCAATGCCGTAGGCGGCTTATATTTAGATAAAAATTATACGCAATTAGATTTGGATTATATTGACCAAACACCGGTGCGTTGCCCCGACCCGGTGATGGCACGGCATTTTATCAACCGGATTGAAGAAACTAAGAAAAATGGCGATACCATAGGCGGACAAGTAACCTGCATCATTCAAAATATGCCTGCCGGATTAGGCGAACCTTTGTTTGACAAATTACAAGCCCGGTTGGCTTACGCCATGATGAATATTCCTGCGGTCAAAGGATTTGAATACGGTAGCGGCTTTAAAGGCAGCGAAATGACCGGCAGCCGGCACAATGACATTTTCAATCCGGATGGTTCAACCAAAACCAATTTTTCGGGTGGGATTCAAGGCGGTATTTCCAATGGAATGGATATTTATTTTAAATTGGCTTTTAAACCCGTAGCAACGCTTATGAAACCACAAAAAAGCATTGATAAACAAGGCAATACGGTCAATTTGGAAGGAAAAGGCAGACACGACCCTTGCGTAGTGCCGCGTGCCGTGCCTATCGTTGAAGCTTTTGCGGCTATGGTTTTAGCCGATTTTCATTTACTACAAAAATCTCGCAAACTATGAAACAATTATTCCTTATCCGCCACGGCAAAGCCACGCACGAACCTATGCCCGACATCAAAAGACATTTGACCGACAAAGGTATCAAACGCACCCGGAAACACGCCGGTATGTTGAAAGACAAACAATTGAAACCCGATTTGATTATCAGCAGTCCGGCTATACGCGCCTTTCAAACAGCGGAAATTCTTGCCGATATTTTGCAATATCCCAAAAAAGATATTCTTATTGATTCTAAATTTTATTTCTTTCCCCAAGAAGAAGTTACCAATCAAATAAAAAATATCCCCGATACATACAATCGTGTTTTTTTGGTGGGACATAATCCCATTTGGACGGATTTGTCTGATCAACTATCCGAAAACGGCTTGTGGCACTTACGCACCAGCGGTATTTTCGGTATAGAATTTGACACGGATACTTGGCAAAATGTGTTTCAAGCACCTCAAAAAAGTATTTTGTTAATAAATTAATGCTATGCCTAATACAGTAATAACACTTGAGCTTAAAAAAAAGTAACAAAAAAACGTTAACACTATTGCTAACGTGTTTTTGACAATCATCAATTTACTCATTCAAAAACACAATAAAATCTTTGATTTTAGCATGATCGGGAATTAATGTTTCATCTATTTTTATGGCGATATTATTTTGGGCATTGAGCGGAATGACATCTTTGGGCATGTCAATAGTAGCATTTAAATCGTCGATAAAAACCACAATATATTTAAAAGTTTCATCCACGCGCCCGATTTTATGATGTTGTTTAAAACTACCGAAATCGGCATCTAAGCCAACGCCTTTTTCGGTTTTAAATCTAGGACTTTTAATATCTACTTCCTTGATGACGGATTGTTCGTCGTTCATTTTTTTAGGCACAACCACCATCAGAGTTTCCTTAGTGTTTTTATCGATAATCATATATTCATCATAGGGTTCAAAAGCGGTTTGACCTTCAGTTTTCTTCACAATAGAATCGTTTTGATATAATTGCTTCATTTGGGCAATAGTCGTGGTATCGGTTAGCTTGCCTACTTGTTTATTTTTAATGATAAAATCGTTCTTTTTGGTTTGACAAGAAGCCATCAATAATATGATAGCAAAAAATGATAGTTGTTTCATTTTGGTGTTTGTTTGCGGTATTAGGAAAATTATTTTAGTCAATTGATAATTTGAATTTAGCGACGTCGTCTACGATAGGTGGAACGCAAACCCAAAACGCCCAATAGCGAACGGGTAACTTCACGTATAATCATTTTTCCTACGGAACTTTTCATCGCTTTTTCGAGCATACCGGGTTCATCTTTTTTCTTTTTTTCGATACGTTTTTGCTTGATTTCTGCCTTTTCTTCTTCGGCTTTTTCTATTTTTTCTTTCAAGATTTCATAAGCCGATTCTTTATCAATGCTTTTAGCGTATTTTTGGCGCAATTCGGATGCTTCAAGAATATCTTTTAATTCTTTGTCCGATAAAATATCCATCCGGCTCATAGGCGCCCGCATCAAAGTGGCAGCCAGTGGTGTCGGTCTGCCTTTATGTCCCAAGACACTGACCAGAGCTTCACCGATACCCAAAGACGTCAGCACTTCATCGGTATCATAAAATTCGGTAATGGGAAAATTTTGTGCCGCCAACTTGATGGCTTTACGGTCTTTGGCGGTAAACGCCCGTAAAGCGTGTTGAATTTTCAATCCCAATTGTGCCAAAACTTCATCGGGGATATCACGCGGATTTTGCGTAACAAAATAAATCCCCACACCTTTGGAACGAATGAGTTTGATAATACTTTCAATTTGTTCGAGTAAAGCTTTGGAAGCATTACGGAAAATCAGATGGGCTTCATCGATAAAAAAGACCAATTCGGGCCGGTCGGCATCGCCTTGTTCAGGCATTTTGGCATAAATTTCCGCCAAAAGTTGCAACATAAAGGTGGAAAACAATTTGGGTTTGTCTTGAATATCCGTCAAGCGAATGATACTGATAACCCCGCGTCCTTCATCGTCTATGCGCATCAAATCTTCAATATCAAACGATGGTTCACCAAAGAACATATCGGCGCCTTGTTGTTCCAATTCGACTATTTTACGCAAAATAGAACCGGTTGAAGCCGTAGAAATACGACCATATTCGGCTTGAAATTCTTTTTTACCTTCACCGGTTGCCCATTTTATCAGCTCTTTTAAATCTTTCAAATCGACCAAAGGCAACCTTTTATCGTCAGCATATTTGAACAATACGGCTACGATGCCGCCTTGGGTATCGTTCAAATCTAAAATGCGGGATAACAAAATCGGTCCGAATTCGGAAACGGTTGCCCGCAATTGTGTGCCTTCCTTACCGGTTAAAGAGAGCATTTCGACCGGAAATCCTTTTGGGGTAAATTCCAGTCCGATTTTAGCCATTCGTTCGTCAATCTTAGGGTGTCCCGGGCTGGGTTTTGCCAAGCCGCTCAAATCGCCTTTTAAGTCCATCAACAAAACCGGAATACCTTTTTCAGACAGTTGTTCTGCCATCACTTGTAGTGATTTGGTTTTTCCGGTTCCGGTGGCACCCGCTATCAAACCGTGGCGGTTTAAAGTTTCCAATGGCACTTTTACATAGGTATTCAAAATGGCTTCGCCGTCTAACATAGCGCCACCGATGACGAAAGAATCGCCTTTAAAAGTATATCCTTCGTTGATTTCTTTGATAAATTTTTCTTTTCTATCCATAGAGCTGAAAATATTGGGTAAAAATACTAATATTCCATTTAATTTTTTAAAATTTTAGAACTTATTAACGTTTCTAACAATCAATTTTTCCAAATCAACAGATTCATCTTTATGTTGCAATAAATCTTCACGAATTTTGACACTTAATTTGGCCAAAGCAACTGAAATTTCATCGGAATCGGTTTCCGAGATAAAATTATCATCCGTCACTTTGTTAAGCACATCAATAAAATTGGAATATTCTTTTAAAACGGCTTCACTGGCAACAATGGAAATTTTATGGGTCAAAAATTCAATATATATCAACTCTTGCTTGGAAACAGTTCCTTTGGTAACTATTTTTTCCAGAAAATTAATCAAATCCAAATAAATAGAAGATTTCAACTCAAAAATCTTGATATGATGTTCCTTATCGAGTTCCAATTCACTTTGTTTGTTCAATAAAGCGGCTGTAACCAAAATAGTGGCAATAGTCCCTAATACAATCAAAACTATTTCTTGGGCATACGGATTATTGGTATGCTCGTAATATGCCGAATGTAAAAATAAAAAGCCCACTATAAAAGTTATAGCCGTTAAAAAAATGTATTTAGTCGTTTGTGTCATAAAAATATTTTGAATAAGTGGCAAAAATACAAATGTTTATGACAAGTATTAAAAAAATATATAGAAATTCCAAGCATCATCAATCTGTATATAATACTTTTTATTGAACTATAAGCTAATGTATAATCGGGATAAGTTTTATATCTTTGACCTAATTATAATCAAGCAAATGAAGCTGAAAAATATCAAAAGTAAAATTAAAAGTTATTTGAAAGATTTACCTGTTCCCGGGTTTTCGGGTATGTCATTATATGATTTACTCAAATTGTATTGGGATGGTATTATTCACGGTTTTATAACGGTGCGTGCCGGTGCCATTGCTTACAGTTTTTTTATGGCGGTGTTTCCGTTTTTGCTGTTTACCATGACTTTGATACCATTGGTTCCCATTGATGGGTTTCAAACGGATTTTATCGCTTTTATTCACGATATTGTACCGGCTAAAACTTTTGATGTCATTGACAATATCATTTACGATATCGCAACCAAACCTAAAAAGGGCTTGATGTCATTCAGTATCATTTTATCGGTATTGTTTATGGCTAATGGGGTTAATGCCATTTTAACGGGATTTGAAGAATCCGTTCATAAATTTATAGACCGGCGGCATATGGTAAAACAATATTTAGTTGCTTTAGGAATTTCTTTGTTGTTAGTAAGTATCTTGTTCATTACCGTTATAGGTATCATTTATTTTGAAATTATTGTGGTTTACAATCTGAAAAAACACGGTTTTATCAACGATTATAACTTTTGGACCGTTTGGGGAAAAAATCTATTTTATATCGTTATGATTCTCATTTCGGTTTCGGTTTTATACTATTTTGGTACCAAAGAAGGTAAAAAATTGCGTTTTATTTCGCCCGGAAGCATCATGACGACTTTTTTAGCCATTATTAGTTTTTATTTTTTTCAAGTTTATATCGAACACTTTGCCCGATATAACCAGCTTTACGGTTCTATTGGTGCTTTTTTAATCATTTTATTAATGATTTGGCTCAATGCCTTGATTTTACTATTGGGACACGAACTTAATATGGCAATAATAAAACTCAAAAATACACGTCAAAGTACTTTGGAACAGTCTTTGACAAAGATAGAGTAAGTGCTTTTTATCAAATTGATATTATTCGTTTTAAAGAATAAAGATGATTTAATTTGGTATGCGCCTAAAAATTATGTAAATTTGAAACATTAATCATTAAATAGAATCCTTATGAAAAAATTATTGTTATTAAGTCTGATATTTTTATCATATTTTAACTTGAATGCACAAGACGTAATAGGAAAATGGAAAACCATTGATGACGAAACCGGTAAGCCGAAGTCAATCATCGAAATTTATAAAGACGGTGATAAATATTATGGTAAAATCATAAAATTACTTACCGAAGAAAACAAAGATGGGGTTTGTCGCACTTGTGAAACCAAGTATAAAGACAAAAACATTATCGGTTTGGTGATTCTTAAAGACTTGGAAAAAGACGGTGATACCTATGAAGACGGTGAAATTACAGACCCGAAAAATGCCAAAACTTACAGCTGTTATATCCAATTGGTCAAGCCAAACAAACTGAAAGTCCGTGGCTATATCGGTTTTTCATTATTGGGAAGAACCCAGTATTGGTACCGTGTACAGGATTAATTTTAGATTTTAGATTTAGAGAGTCAAATCATTAATAACTTATGAGAAAATTTATTTTATATTTCATCTTAATTATCGGATTAATAGGCGGCGGATTATTTGCCTTTGATTATTATGTGCCGTATAGTAACGGCTGGCGTGCCGGCAAACTGATTAAATTCAGCCATAAAGGCATCCTTATCAAAACTTGGGAAGGACAACTCAGTACAGGAATCGGACAAGACCATCTATGGAATTTTTCAGTAGAAGCCGGAGATAAATTAGTCATCGAAAAAATGGTCGATTACCAAGGACGCGGGGTAAAAATCAGATACATCGAGCGCTTTTGGAAAATCCCTTGGATGGGTGATACAAAATATTTTGCCAAAGAAATCGTTCTGGATAAAGATGCCGAAGAATTGGGAAATTAATTCGGTCTATTTTTTAAATTTAACCGATGAAAAAAAATCTTTTATTAGTCATCTTTCTGATCGTTCAAGGACTGACTGCTCAAACCGCCAGACATTATTCCAATGAATTTTTAAACATTGGGGTTGACGCCCGTAGTTTGGCTATGGGCAATGCCGTTGTCGCCCATATTGCCAACGGTACAGCCGGCTATTGGAATCCTGCCGGACTTACAGCGGTCAAAAACCGGCAACTCAATCTGATGCATGCCGCTTATTTTGCCAATATTGCCCAATACGATTATCTGTCCTATGCCAATCAATTTGACGAACGAACCGGTTATGGCATTTCACTGATTCGTTTTGGAGTAGATAACATTATGAATACTACACAACTAATTGATGACCAAGGCAATATCAATTACGATCGCATCAGTTATTTCTCTGCCGCCGACTATGCTTTGAGTTTTTCGGTAGGACGAACAAATATTTTAAAAGGTTTAAATGTCGGGGCAACAGCCAAGTTGATTTACCGGCATATTGGCGACTTTGCACAAGGATTTGGCTTTGGTTTTGATATAGGCGCACAGTACCGATTCAAAAAATGGCAATTCGGTTTGATGCTACGCGATATTACCACGACCTTTAATTATTGGTCGGTCAATAAAGATAAATTCAATCAAATAGCACAAGCCGTCCCCGGACAAAACCAAACCGCCCCAAGTAGTGTCGAACTGACCTTGCCCAAAATGCAACTCGGTGCCTCACGACAGTTTCAATTAAATCCGCATTTGGATTTATTGGCAGAAGTGGATGTAAATGCACGCTTCTTTAAAATGCACAGCTTGGTTAGCAGTGATTTTATCAGTATGGACCCGGCGCTCGGATTGGAATTTACTTACTACAAGATTGCCTTTGTTCGTTTGGGTGTTAACAACTTTAGAAACGAAGACTTTTTTGGTGAGAAACAACTCAAGTTTCAACCCAATGCCGGACTCGGCTTTAAATATAAAGGCATCGCCATTGATTACGGTTTAACCAATATCGGGTCGGATGGTTTTTACTCACATGTTTTCTCTCTATCCGTTGATTTAGACCGGTTTTTGGGAAAAGCTAAAAAGGAACTAAACTAATCGAAGTTTCGCAAGTATAAAACAGCAACAACCAGTCATTTAACAATTACCAAATATACATGTTTCGCTATTTACTACTTATTTTTCTTTTAAGCCAAATAACTTTTGCGCAAGAATTCAAATTTGGCACAGTCAGCATAAAAGAATTGAATGAAAAGCAGTGCCCTATTGATTCTACTGCAGATGCAGCTGTTTTGTTTTCTGAAAGAAAATCATATATTGATTTAGATAATGACTATGGAATTGTCGTTAGAAATGTTTATACCAAACGGCTTAAAATATATCATAAAGACGGCGCCAAATATGCCCGGGTGGATATTCCAATCAATATTTACAAAATGGAAAAAGAAAGCGTTAAAAACATTAAAGCATATACTTATAACTTATCCGGAAATAAAATAGTCAAAACCGCCTTGAAAAAATCGGAAATTTTTAGAGAAAAAACTTCCGAACATATCGTTACGATAAAATTTACATTGCCTAATATCAAAGATGGTTCAGTAGTAGAATGGACTTATACCAGAAGTAATCCTTTTTTGCATTATATCAATGAAATCGTACTACAAGAAGATATTCCTATCATTAAAACAAAGGCACAATTCAGCTTTCCTGATGGGTTTAATTTCAGATATTATTTAAAGGGAAACCGGCAATATGATATTAAAAAATCCGTCAAAAAAAGAATTATTGAAGGGCGATTATATGGTGAAGATGTTACATGGAATGTCAATGAAAATACCTTAAAAATAGAACAGGACAATGTACCGGCATTAGTCAAAGAACCATTTTGCGGTAATATTCAAAATTACCGTAGGGGCATTAAATTTGAACTGATTAAAATTGACCTTCCGGGCATAAGAAAAACCTATGCTATCGATTGGAAAGATGTCGTTAAAACCGCTTACAGAAATCAAGATTTCGGTCATCAATTAAAGAAAAAGAATTATTTCAAGAAAGACCTGAAAGAGTTATCCAAAATAATTCCCGATTATAAACAACGTTTAAAATTTATTTTTGATTTTGTAAAAAAAAGAATCAAGTGGAATGGCAAAAATGATTATTTTACCAAAAAAGGGGTCATTAAAGCATACAAAGATGGTTATGGCAATGCTGCTGAAGTCAATCTGAACTTAATTAACATGCTTAACGCCAATGATATAAAAGCATATCCTGTTTTAATCAGCACTGTTAATCATGGTATCCCATTATTTCCAACCATTACCGGATTTAATTTTGTGATTGCAGCTGTCCCCTATAAAGAAACTTATTATCTTCTGGATGCTACAGATAGTTTTGTTCCTGTAAATGTATTACCCGAAAGAGATTTAAACTTTGTAGGTAGACAGGTTGAAAAGGACGGTCTATCTAAAACAATTGATTTATTTCCTAATGATTATAGCAAAAAAAACATAACTCTTAAAGTGAATTTTAACGGCGAATCATTTTCCGGATTTGCTTTTACTAAAATGGATAAATATTTTGCATATCATTATCGTAAAAAATTGAGTCATTATCATAATAAAAAACAACAATCGGACTTTTTAGAAAAGCGTTACAATAATATAGAAATCAAAAACTTTCGACTCAAAAATGTTAATCAAATAGAAAATGACCTGGTTGAAACCATCCAGTTTAGCACTGATGAATATTTTTCTGAAATAGGTAATAAAATTCTCATATCGCCTATGTTATTTATCAATTTTGGAAAAAATCCATTTCAATCGGATAAACGAAATTTTCCTGTTTTTTTAGATTATCCACGCATTGTAGAGAAAAAAATCAATATCAAAATTCCTGAAAATTATAGAGTCAAACATTTACCCGAAAATGTAGATATTCGTTTTGGTGACAAATTTGGTAGTTATCACTTCAAAATTGAACAAAACGGACAAACTATCAAAATTTCCAGCGTCTTTGTATTGACTTTAACCGTTATTGACACAAAATATTATCAAAATTTAAAATCTTTTTATGATCAAATTATCAAAAAACAGCAAGAATCCATTGTCTTAGAAAGAAAATAATGTCTTTATGTAATTCTTAATACCAATTGAATACTAATACATAGCCATGTTTAAACACAACATAATCAATTTATCACCGGACTTAATCAATCTGATATTGGTCTTGGCTTTTTCATTGGCTATCGGCTTAGAGTTGCGTCAAAACAATCTTAAAGCCAAAATCGGTAGCTTGTTTGG
>WFZY01000034.1 GCA_015489265.1 Flavobacteriaceae bacterium
AAGATATGCATCTGTTTTTAGGGAACATTTTTGGCAATATAGCTTTTGAAGCGGCTTATAATAAAGGGGAAGCTTGGTTAGAAGCGCTGTTAGAGTATTTGCAATCTAATATTGATTTTGTAATGACTTATCTAGCGGAGAATATTCCTGCCATTAAGCCGGTTAAACCGGAAGGAACATTTTTGATGTGGTTGGATTTTTCTAACACCGGATTGACACATAATCAAGTAAAAGACATGCTTATTAACCAAGCTAAACTGGCGCTCAATGATGGAAAATCTTTTGGACAAAACGGTGAAAACTACTTTAGATTAAATATTGCCACGCCGAGAGCCAACTTAGAAAGGGCTTTAGAAAAGTTGAAGATTTTTTTGTAAACTTCTAATTTTAACAAAAGTTTGGCTTGACATTTGAACTTTTCGGACTATTTTGGGGCTAAATTTGTGTGAATAGATTATTAAATTTCCAAATTTGATATAATAGTCTTATTTTTGCAAATTGGAAGTTTGTTTAATGAGCCGAAAGCTTGCAAGAGGGATAGGAATGACAGCTGTGGCTGTGGCAGGCACTAACAAAGCAAGCCGGAGGACAGCGACCGCAGGAAGCTCGGCAAACGGTTAGTGTCATGTAAAGTGTGGTATTTGGTGTAAGCCGAAGTTATTTTTATTGAGAACAAAGCAGATAATTTTCAGCATAGCCGTAGCTATGGTTAAAATTATTAATGCAGTTATCAGCGAAAAGAACGAGTGCTTGGTGCCATATTAACATACTTGACAAGACACTGTCTTTGTGTGACTGACGCAGATACACTATAATGGATAGCCCGACCGCGTGGCATTAGGCGGCGGATTTGCGGAAGCGGACTCGCCATAATTAAAATTAAAAATGATATAAATGAAAAAATTGATTCTGATATTTGCAAGTGTTTTATTGTTGACGGCTTGTAGTGAATACCAAAAAGTGTATAATGGTAACGATATTCAAGCCAAGTATAAACTGGCTTGGAAAATGTACAAAGCGGGTAAATACAACAAAGCCGACCAATTGTTTTCGCAAGTGGACAAATTTTATAAACACAAACCGGTGTATCAACGTTTGTTGTTTGCGCATGCGATGTCCTTGTACCATATGAAATTTTATCAATCGGCAGGTGAAAAGTTTAGAAAATTTACGCGTTTGTACCCCGAAAGTAGCAAGGCGGAAGAAGCCGATTTTTATATAGTTAAAGCGTATGAAGCACTCTCACCGACCTATTCGCTGGATCAAGGATATACGGTGCGGGCTATTGAAGAAATCAACAGTTTTTTGAAAAAACATCCTTATTCAAAATACAAAGACGAGGTGAATGCGATTAACCAAAAATTGCAACGGAAACTAGAACGAAAGTATTTTGAGATATCAAAAATGTATTACGATTTAGACCGCTACAAAGCAGCTATTCGGGCTTTTAATAACTATTTGGTGGATTATCCGGGGTCTTATTTGAAAGAGAAAGCACTGTTTTACCGCTACAAAGCCGCCGGTGATTTGGCGTTGAATAGTGTGGAATCGAAAAAAGAAAAGCGATTGAAAACCGCCATGCAATACTACCAAAATTTTGTGCAAAAAAGCAAAGATACCGACCTGAAAACCAAAGCTAAAAAACTTTATGACAAACTGCAAAAAGCAATGGATGAAATGCATCAAAATGTGATAAGCGAAAAATAATATATTGAAAATTAAATAAATACATAGATTATGGCAGATTTAAAGAAAACCCAAGCACCTTTATCTACTATTACTTATGACCGTAAAAAGGTTAAAGCGCCAACCGGAAATATCTACAAGGCAATCAAAATTGTTGCCAAAAGAGCTGAACAGATTAATGGCGAACTGAAAGATGAATTGCTTAAAAAACTCAAAGAGTTTGAAACGGATCAAGATTCTTTGGCTGAAATTTTTGAAAACAAAGAACAAATTGATATTTCACGTTTTTATGAACGTTTACCCAAACCGACCGCTATTGCCTTGCAAGAATGGTTGGAAGGTAAAATCTACTGGCGTGATATGTCGGAAGAAGAATACAACGAGTTTAAATAATACCGCTTACACATTCAATATAGTCCAATACATTATACTATACCGTTTGCATATTCAATATTGTTCAATTTGTTGAACAATTTTCATATTGCATCGGCATAATACTTTGTTTTGAAATATTTTATATTTTTCTAGTATTATTTTCATGTAATAGCGGTATTGTTTACTCCCGACTATTGTCGGGGATACCAAAATATTTTGAACTATCTTATTTTTAGAATTGATATAAAACGTGTCTGTAAAAGACCAAAATATTATTATCGGGGTCAGCGGTGGCATAGCCGCTTATAAAATCCCTTTGTTGGTACGCTTACTCAAAAAAGCGGGTGCCAATGTACAAGTATTGATGACACCGGCGGCTCATGATTTTGTGACGCCGGTTACTTTATCAACCTTGTCGGGACGTCCGGTATTGACGGATTTTATCAAAGATAATACCGGCTCTTGGAATAACCATGTTTCGTTGGCTTTGTGGGCGGATTTGATGGTGTTTGCACCGGTTACCGCCAATACTTTGTCCAAAATGGCTAACGGACAAGCCGACAACTTTCTTCTGGCGGTGTATATGTCTGCCAAATGTCCGGTGATGATAGCGCCGGCTATGGATTTGGATATGTATGCACATCCTGCTACCAAAGCCAATCTACAAAAACTTCAATCTTATGGCTATGAAATTATACCGGCAACCGAAGGCGAATTGGCAAGCGGACTAACCGGTTACGGTCGGATGGAAGAACCGGAAAATATTTTTGCACGCATCAACAACTTCTTTAAAAAAAAAAGTGAACTAGCCGGCAAAAAAGTTTTGGTAACCGCCGGTCCTACATACGAATCTCTTGACCCTGTGCGGTTTATAGGGAACCATTCGAGTGGCAAAATGGGGATTGCCGTTGCCGAAGAAGCGGCAGCGCGCGGTGCCGAGGTGGTTTTGGTTTTAGGTCCAACACATTTGCACGTCAACCATCCGAATATCCGCACTATTAAGGTACAAAATGCCGCACAAATGTACGATGCGGTGCACAATGAGTTTGATAATGCCGACATTACGGTTATGGCTGCAGCCGTCGCAGATTTTACACCGGAGCAGACAGCCGGGCAAAAA
>WFZY01000035.1 GCA_015489265.1 Flavobacteriaceae bacterium
CCGGTGAAAAATATTTTGGCGTAGCCAAAGATTATGAAAATATTGTCGGCGTGATTTTAGACATTGGTGTCGGTGCGGGTATTATTTTTAAGAATCATTTATATTCGGGAACCAATTGTGGCGCCGGTGAGTTTGGTGCCATTCCATATAAAGATTATGACTATGAATATTATTGCGGTGAAAAGTTATTTGAAGAGAAATACGGTTTATCATCCGATACATTATATAATAGAGCGGTTAAAGGTGACAAAATTGCTTTGGCACTTTATGAGCAATATGGCTATCATCTGGGTAATTTGATTAAAACCATAATGTATGCCGTTGATCCGCAAATTGTGGTATTGGGGGGCAATATTGCCAAGGGCTTTCCGTATTTTGAAAAAGAAATGCACAAAAGTATCTCAAAATTTACCTACAAACATTCCATAAAAAACTTTAAAGTTGTGCCGTCGCAAAACAAACACATTGCCATACTGGGGGCGGTTGCTTTGTTTTATGATGCGCAAAATATGCGATTGGTTAAATAAGGAGAATGCATATTAGTCTAAGTGTGAAGGAAATAACCGATTTAATCGGGTGGGATACTGTTTTTCATCTTTGTCCATAATTGATTCATGTTATTCAATGCAGGGTAAATGCTCAATACTTCCGCTACTGTAAAGGTACTACCGCCGACAAATATTAAATCGTCAGAACCGGCAGCTTGTTTAGCAGCTTGAAATGCTTGGTCAATGCTTGGAAAACTTTGTCCGGTCAAATCATATCTAACTGCTTTTTGTTGTAAAATTTTTTCATCTAAAGCTCTGGGAATTTGTGCTTTACTGAAGTAATAGTTTGCTTTTTTTGGAAATAACGGTAATATTAGATCTAAATCTTTATCATTGACAAAGCTCAAAATCATATGTAAATTGTTATGGGGTGTTTCCAACAGTTGTTTTATAACTGCTGTTATTCCGTCCTGATTATGTGCCGTATCAGCAATGATTACGGGTTGGGTTTGCAATATATCCCAACGACCATGTAATCCGGTATTTTTTACTACGTTTTTCAGTCCGGCTTTTAAAGCGCTTTCCGGTATTTGCCATCCTTGTTGTCGCAATTCGTTAATTGCAGCTATAACAGTCCGAATATTTTCTTGTTGGTAGCTGCCTTTTAGTCCGGATTCGTATTGGTTTGCTTTAAAGTCTTTAGCATAGATTAGCGGTGCATTCTTTAGGTGGGCTACTTGTTCAAAAACAGGAAAAGTTTCAAGTTGTTTTCTACCAATAACAACAGGGATATTTTGTTTGATAATACCGGATTTTTCTCGGGCAATTTTTGCCAAATTATCGCCGAGTATATTTGTGTGGTCTAATCCGATATTGGTAATGATGCTCAATTCCGGATGGATAATATTGGTGCTATCCAATCTGCCACCTAAACCGGTTTCTACAACAGCAATATCCACTTGTTTTTTGGCAAAATGTTCAAAAGCCAAACCGACGGTCATTTCAAAAAAGGACAGCCGGTGTTTGTCAAAAAATTTTTGATAACGTTTGACAAAATTTATCACACAGTTTTTACGAATCATCTGACCGTTGATACGGATACGTTCTCTAAAATCTGTAAGATGCGGTGAAGTATATAAGCCGGTTTTATAGCCGGATTCTTGCAGAATTGAAGCTAAAAAATGTGATACAGACCCTTTACCGTTAGTACCGGCAACGTGAATGCTTTTAAATTTTAGGGAAGGTTGTCCCATATATTCATCAAACGCAATGATATTGGCTAAATCTTTTTTAAAAGCTTGCTTACCTTGTCGCTGGTACATCGGTAATTGAGAGTAAAGCCATTGGATAGTATCTTGATAATTCAATTTACTCGGTAACTTTAAAATTATAGATTATTTTTCCTATTTGGATTTCGGGTGCTTTAGGATCGGCTGTCCACTTGGTTTTCAAAGCAGCTTGTTTAGCAGCTTCAATCAGACAAGCCGCAGCCAGCGTTCCTTTATCTTGAGTTGCTTTAATTACTTTACCGTTTCTATTAACAAAAATTTTAATTACGACCCGACCTTCTTCATTGCATTCAAACTTAGGTTTGGGTTTAGTCAGTGCTTTGCGGTTTCCCAAACGGTAATTACCCGTACCGCCACCACCGTTATGTCCACCATTGCCGTAATAGCCCGATGCATTCGGGTCACCTGATGTATTACCTTTGTCTCCGGCTTGGTTATCATTGCCTTCACCAGATGCATTGTTGGTGTCATCTCCCGGAGCATTATTGACATTATTTAAAATGTCGGTAATATTTTTGTCCGGTTTTGGTTTTGGTTTGGTTTTAGGTTTGACAGGCTTCGATGTAGGTTTTGGTTTTGTTTTATGCGGTTTGTCTTTTATTACCGGTGCATCTACGGTATTTTGGGTTAAAACTTTATCTTTAACCTGCGGTTGAACTTTTTCTTGTGGTTGTTCGTTTTTTTGTTGTACCGGTTTAGGTGGTTTGTTATGTTGTGGTTGTACTAAACCTTTTCCGACCGTACTCGTACCGAAATTGACAGCAATGCCTGTTTCCGGTGGCGGATCTAGATATGTTAGTCCACTGATAAACATAAGAATAATGAGCAAAATCATAACGATACTCGCTTTAATCAGGGCTTTTTTCTTATGTTTATTGTCTTGTTTCATTATTGAGGAATTGATGATTTGTTCTGCTTCATTGTTTATTGCTTCATAGTACACTACAGCTTTTAATTTGAGGAGTTGAGGATATTTTAGTGCCTCGTGCAGCAATTAATTTTCTATTATCCATTCTCAATTTTAAATTTTTCGACACTTCGAACTTTCCACTTATTTAGGTCTAACCGCCAATATAACTTTAAAGTTATTCCGGTTGGCAATATCCATTACGTACACCGCATTTTCTATAGGGACACCTTCTTCAACTCTAAGAATAATCACCGGTTTCTTTTCTTTGGACAACATTGCTTTGAGTCGTGTTTCCAAATTTGCCTTTTCAACTCTCTTTCGGTTGATATAATAGTCCAACTTTTTATTGATGCTAACCGACAAGTTTTGACTATGTTCGGTTTTTCCTTTGGCTTTAGGCAAGACCAAATCAAGTGCATTTGTAGTAACTAATGTCGAAGTTAGCATAAAAAATATCAACAATAGAAAAACAATGTCGGTCATTGACGACATACTAAATTCGGGGCTGACTTTATTTCGTCCTCTGATATCCATATTGGTTTAGCTTGGTTCGTTGAGTAAATCTAAAAATTCGACAGCATTGGCTTCCATTTGATGTACCACTTTATCTGTTTTTACTACTAAGTGATTGTAAGCAATATAGGCAATGATACCGACTATCAAACCGGCAACTGTTGTGGTCATAGCCGTATAAATACCTTGTGCCAAAGATGCAACTTCAATTTTACCTCCACCACTAGCCATATTATGAAAAGCCAAAATCATACCAATAACGGTACCAAGGAAACCAATCATAGGTGCAGCTCCGGCAATCGTTGCCAGCGTACTGACATTTTTTTCTAATTTATAAACTTCCAATTTGCCGGCATTTTCAATAGCTTTATTGATGTCATCAAGTGGTTTGCCAATACGACTAACACCTTTTTCAATCAGATTGGCAACAGATGTATTGTATTGTGCACACAACATTTTAGCCCCGTCTATATTTCCATTTTTGATATAAGTTTTAATTTGATTCATAAAATTAGGGTCCACTTTAGCGGCAGCTTTAATTGCAGATAAGCGTTCAAAATAAATAAGCAATGCTACAAAAAGCATAACGAAAAGTACGGCAATGATAATGATACCGCCGGTTCCGGAATTCATAATCAGATCAATAACCCGTAGTTTTTTTTCTTGAGATACAACTTCTCCTGCCATTTGACCGGCTTGGGTTAGTGTGTCTTGAACTTGTGTTGCTTGTAAAATACTTAATAAATTC
>WFZY01000036.1 GCA_015489265.1 Flavobacteriaceae bacterium
AAGCATCATAAGGTAATTTATAATCAATCTAAATTTCAGTTTCCCTTCTTGATTTAACTGCCTTATTATCAAGTTATTGTCTTTTTATTTTTTTATTGTTAATAAAAAAATATTGATAATTTGATATTTGATATTTTTTTATAATAAAATCTTTATATCTTTGATAAGCAACAAAATTGGTATTTAGTTTTTAAATTTATTTTTTTAAATATAATTTACATTGAAATAATAGGAAATTTAATCCGATTATGCTTAATTTTCATTATATTTTTTTATAATCTGAGAAAATAATTTATTTAGCGTTATAAAATATTAACACTAAAAAACACTATTATGAAAAAACCATTACTTTTTATTTTATTTTTTATTATAACTTTTGTAAATGCGCAACGTAAAACGATAGCCATAACCAAGTTTGAAACCATCTCTAACATACCCGACAAGTATGTAAAAGCTATTCAGACCAAAGTAGTTGAAACATTTCAACATACCAACCGTTTTAATATAGTTGACAGGACGAGTTTTGATAAAGTAAAACAAGAAAAAGAACTGCAAAAATCAGAAGAATTTATGGATGGAAAGGTTGTTGCTCAATCGACTATGGAAGGTGCTGATGCCATAGTTGCAGGTGTTGTCAACGGCGTTGATTTTGGTATCCAACGTGTTAAATTGCAGGATGGTAGTTATAGTGAGTATTATGTTTGTAACATGAGTTTATCCTTAAAAGTAATTGATGTGGCTACAGGACAAGTTTTAGGAAGTAAAGTTTTGACACCTAAACGAAGTTTTATGGGATCTGTTTTGAGTCAATCTACCGGTTACGGTCCCAAGACAAAGGATAAAGCATTTAGTATTGCATTAGCCAGAATGCAAAAACCCATTGATAAGTTTGTTGCTGAATATTTCCCAATTGTAACGTCTATTATCGAAATAACAGATGCCAAAAAGAACTATGCCAGAAAAGTTTTACTTAATACCGGTGAAACTAATGGAACTAGAAAGAATCAGATATTTTATGTTTATGAATTAAAAGAGCTTAAAGTTAATGGTAAAAAAATAATCAGAAAACTTGAAATAGGCAAATTGAAAATTACTAAAGTTGAAGGTGATGAAGTGTCTGAAGCCAAAGTTTCAAAAGGAGGAAAAGCTATTTTTGAAAAATTCAATGCCGGTGCCAAAATAGAATGTTATTCCAAAAAATAAATATTATGAAAAGACTATTCTTATTATTAACAATCACGACTATGTTTTTTGCATCTTGCGGATCAAAAAAACAAGTAAACACTCCACTCACAGCACAAGTAAATGTTGTAGGAGAAGATCCCTATAAGACCATTACGCTCAGAAGTATTGGGTTTGGCAAGAATGAAGATGCTGCACAATATGATTCAGAGCGAAAGGCATTCGAAATATTATTCTTTAGAGGTATACCCAACACCTCCGTCGAACAACCCTTAGTGGGCCCTAATGAAAATGAAATTATGTCTAAGCACTCTGCTTATTTTAATGATTTCTTCAAAGATAGATACAAATCATTTATTATGAGTATCTATAATGCCTCACCACCGCAAAAAAACAAAGGGCAAGTATCAGTTGTCAGTGATATTAAAATAAATTTGATGGCTTTAAAGAAAGAACTTGAAAACAAAGGCGTAAAAAGAAGATTCGGTTTTTAACATAAAAAAAATTACAAATGAAAAAAAAGAGTATTATATTATTATTTGGCTTACTTACTTTAATGAGTAAGAGCTTTGCACAACAAAAAAAAGTGCAACAAACACAACCATCAATCATGGTTATGCCTTTTACCAAGGAAGGAGAAGATATCCGGACGGTTTATGAAAACGATTTTAATAAAAGAATTGCTGTTACAAAGGTTAGAGAAGCTTTTGATAAAAGAGGTTTTACTACCTATGATTTTGTTTCAAAACTTAAGCAAGCATTAAAAGAAATGGCTTTGCAAAGTGATGATAAAACCGATTTAGCCAAAAAAGTCGGACAAATGTCAGAAGCTGATATCATAGTTCTGGTTGATATGAAATTTGATAAATCGCCAAGCGGAAATGAAGTCATGTTGACTTTAACAGCAAATGACAGGGTAACCGGACAAGCATTGGCAAGTAAAATTGGAAAATCTGGTAAATTTTATACTGATAATGTCGCTAAATTAGCAGAAAAAGCTGTTGAAAGCTGTGTTGAAGATTTCTTAGATATAATGAATGCCAAATTTGCTGATATTGTTGAAAACGGTCGTTCTATTAGAATTACAATTACATTTGATAACAATTCCGATTATAATATGGATACAGAAGTTGGAGACGAAGGAGATGTTTTATCTGATATTATAGAAGATTGGTTAGATGAGAATGCTTACAAAAACAATTATCATGTACAAAGTACAACAGAAACAGCTATGTTTATTGATGATTTCAGAATTCCATTAAGAGATGAAAGAGGACGTAACTATAAAGCAAGTAAGGTAATGAGAAAACTGAGAAATTTTTTGAAAAAAAAATACGGATTAAGTGTTAAAAAGGGTAGAGAGAATAGTGAAGCAGTCATTTCTTTAAGAATCTTATAAATTTAATCTTATGAAAAATTATTTTATTGTTATTTTAGTACTGATTTTTTTCGGACAAATTTATGCTCAAAAAAATCATGATGATGAAGCAAATCAAATTACTTTATCTGTTATTTTACCGGACAACTCTGATTATCTATCCCATAGAGCATTGTCTAAAATAGAATCAAAAATTCAGCATATTGTCAGTAAATACGGAATTTCAGGTCAAGGTTATACCAATGATTTTTTGATATATCCAAAGTTTGAGATTTATGATGAATCCGTAGTTGAAGGCATGCGAAATATTCATACGGTAGAAGCAGAATTTAATTTATTTATTAAACAATATCGTAATAATAAGGTTTTTGCATCATATTCCAGAACCGTTACAGGAAGTGGCTTTACAAAAGAAAAAGCCATTATCAATGCCATTCAAAAAATACCTGTAAATGATCCGAAATTGAAAAAATTTATTGAAGAAGGCAAACAAAAAATATTGGCTTACTATAACAACAATTGCAGTCAATTTGAAGCAGACGCAAGAACGGCAATTAAAATGAAACGTTTTAATAAAGCCATTGCCATACTTTCAACCATCCCCAAAGAAGCCAAACAATGTTATGCCAAAATTCAAAATCTTTCTGTGGTAGCATACAATGCTTATCAGAAACAACATTGTAAAGAGCAAATAATGAATGCTAAAGCCGATTTAGCCAACAATAATTTTTCTGCAGCTTTGTACGATTTAAAATTTGTTGATCCGCTTTCGCCTTGTGCGTCTGAAGCCAAGATGCTCATTAATAAGACTGCAGCCAAGGTGGATGCCAAAGAACGCAAAGAATGGAATTTTATGCTCAAAAGATATAATGATCGGTTAAATATGGAAAAATATAGATTAAATATTACTAAAGAGATAGCGAAAGCTTATTATAAATCCAAACCTCAAACGGTAATTTATAAAAGTTTATTTTAAATAAAATATTACTTTTGATTCAAACTGCCCTTAACTAATGTTAGGGCAGTTTTTTTATCAGGAAAAACCGCTCAAATTGCCACCACAAACTGCCTGCTCTTGCTGCCATCCAAAGCAAGAAAGCTGTCCAAACGCCATAAAGTTGTAAACCGTAAGCGTCTAAAATCAATAAGACAGGAACAAACACGACAAAAGTGGCAACCAGTTGCATATTGCGCAGAAATTTGACCCAGCCCAATCCTTTAAAAATACCATCGAAAATGAAGGCAATGGCACCAACCGGCTGCATCAAAATGACCAGCCAAAAGACTTGTCTATACAAAGCGATAACTTCCGGCTCATTGGTAAACAACATCCCGATGGGTTTGTAAAAAATAATGAAAACTACCGCTAATCCGAGTGCAACAAACTCACTGTATCTGAGTAATTTACCGGCTAATTTATTCAGATTTAAAAAGTCTTTTTCACCATAAAGTTTACCGGCAAGCGAATTGCCGGCATCGGCGTAACCGTCAAGGAAAAAGGTGGTAAACAGCCAAATATTAGTCAAAATCACATGAACCGCTATGGCATTTTTACCATAAGAAGTCGCATAGCGGTTTGACAGGAAAATAGCTGTATTTAAAGCAATAGTGCGGATAATCAAATTGCCGGTCATGCTTAAAAAGCGTTTGATTGCCGGATGAATTTGTAAGCGCAATCGTAAATTAAATGGCGTTTTGCGCAAAAACACATTAATGGCTAAAATCATCATTGCAAATTGCGCCGTTAAACTTGCCCAAGCAGCGCCTTCAATGTGCATGGGATTGATATAGCCGGGCACACCATACACCAGTAAATAATCTAAAACAATATTGATGATACCGCCGGTTATACTGATAAACATTGCCCAATAGGTGTTTTGTAAGCCCCGAAAAATACCGAATAAAGTAAAAGTAATTAAGGTAAAAATCAATCCGAAAACTCTTATTTTGTAGTAGGAAACCGAAAATTTTAAAATCCGGTTTTTGGCGGCGTAAATTTCAAAAATGTCTTTGGCAAAGTAACGGGTCAAAAAAACCAAAACAATTCCTAAAAACAGGTTCATCATCAAAACTTGCGGGATTAAAGTTTTAATTTTCGAGAGTTTTTTAGCGCCCAAATGTTGGCTGACAATACTCGAAATAGCATTTTTGGTCTGTGCCAATATCCAAAATAAAGCCGACATAAACGAGCCCACCAATCCGACTGCTGCCAGACTTTCGGTTGGAAATTCCTTAACATGCCCGATAATAGCCGTGTCCGTAATGGAAATCACCGGTTCGATAATTCCGGCAAGTATAGACGGAATGGCGAGTTTGTTGATGGT
>WFZY01000037.1 GCA_015489265.1 Flavobacteriaceae bacterium
GGGACGACATTAACGGCATTTTGCTTGGCAAAACCGTTGTAGTTGGCATAAAAGGGTTCCGGAATAATGATTTCGTCACCCGGGTCGGCAATACTACCGATAGCAATAGCCAAAGCTTCGGATCCGCCGGTGGTTACGATGATATCATCGGCAGTAATATCAATATGATTTCTTTGATAGTAACCGGCTAATTTTTTACGATACGATTCATATCCTTGTGACGGACTGTAAGCAATCAAATCCAAATCAATGTTTTTGACAGCTTTTAGAACATTTTCGGGTGTTTTAATATCGGGTTGTCCGATGTTGAGATGATAGACTTTAATACCTTTCTTTTTGGCTTGGTCGGCAAAAGGCACCAATTTACGAATGGGCGATGCCGGCATATTTTGTCCTTTTTGTGATAAAACAGGCATAGTTGTAGATTTTAGTTGCACAAATTTAGGTAATTAAGTTGAAGGTTGAAAGTTAAAAGTTGAAAGTTCTTTTTATGTTGAAAGTTAGAAAGTTCGAAGTGTGATTTTGGCAATGGTGAACCGAATATAAAACAAAAAAATCCACTAAACCCCGAAGGGGTGACATATTTGTAGTAGGTGTAACAATAAAAGAAAAACCGTTGAACCCCGAAGGGGTGACATATTTGTAGGTGTTACAATAAAAGAAAAACCGTTGAACCCCGAAGGGGTGACATATTTGTAGGTGTAACAATAAAAAATCTTTAAACACCTTGATTTTTTGTGTATTTTTGAGGGCAAATTTTATAGTGATATTTCAGAGGTCCGGTATTGACCTGAAAGATTATTTTAATAGACTGTCGTTCGCCCACGTTAGGGATAGAAGCGGTAGCCCGCCGCAGGGACGCCTGTTGGTTTTACGGCGGGGGGCGGCGACCGCAGGAAGCCCCCGCACCGCCGGTAAAACCACAGTGCGGCACAAGGCGGCTACAAGCGGATAGCCCGCTCGAACGCCATAAAATTATATAAAAATTCAAAAAATGAAAGTTTTATTACTCGATAAAAATCATCCGTTGCTCAAAGACGGTTTGTTGCGATTGGGGTTTGAAGTGCATGAAAATTATACGGCACCAAAGCATGAGATTGAAAAAGTGATTGCCGGTTATGACGGGATTGTTATCAGAAGCCGGTTTCCGATTGATAAAGATTTTTTGCGAAAAGCCGGAAAACTTAAGTTTATTGGTCGTGTAGGTGCCGGATTGGAAAATATTGATGTGGATTTTGCCCGTGAACGACACATTGCACTGTTTAATGCGCCGGAAGGGAATAGAAATGCCGTTGGCGAACATAGTTTAGCGTTGATACTCAATCTGTTAAACCGAATAAATATAGCCGACAGAGAAGTGCGGCAGGGTATTTGGAAACGGGAAGCCAATCGCGGTGAAGAATTGGACGGAAAGACAATAGGTATCGTCGGTTACGGCAATATGGGTAAGGCATTTGCCAAGAAATTGCGGGGCTTTGATGTGGAAGTTTTGGCTTATGATATCAAACCGGATGTTGGCGATGCCAATGCCCGCCAGGTAGATTTGGCAGAATTGCAAGCAAAAGCCGATGTGCTGTCACTGCATGTGCCGCATACGCCATTGACTTATAAAATGGTTAATGCTGATTTTATTAAGGCGTTTAAAAAAGATTTTTGGCTGATAAATACGGCGCGCGGCACGGTGGTTGAAACGGCGGATTTGGTTGCGGCTTTACAACAGGAAAAAATTCGCGGTGCCGGATTGGATGTATTAGAGTATGAAAAATCCTCGTTTGAAAATATGTTTGACCGTGGTGAATTGCCTGAGCCCTTTAAGAAATTAATTGTTATGAATAATGTCATATTGACGCCGCATATTGCCGGTTGGACACAAGAGAGTAAAGTGAAATTGGCAGAGGTAATATTGCAAAAGATCAAACAGTGGAAAGCGATAAAGTGCTAAGTGCCAAGTGGAAAGTGGAAAGCGATAAAGTGCCAAGTGGAAAGTGATAAAGTGCCAAGTGCGAAGTGGAAAGCGACAAAGTGCGAAGTGGAAAGTGAAAAATTACTTGTTTGAGCTTATGATTTATAAAATCTAATTTATAAAATTTATAAACCCCAAAAAATGAAAAAAATTGACAAAAAATTAATGGAACGCAGTAACGGGCAATGCGAATTGTGTGGTAGTGATCACAATCTTTCGGCTTATGTGGTAGCACCGGAAAACCACGCCGACAATGAAATTGTGGTTTGTGAAACTTGTTTGACACAAATAGAAAATCCGGATACAATGGATGCTAATCACTGGCGTTGCTTAAATGAGAGTATGTGGCGTGAAGTGCCGGCGGTGCAAGTATTGGCTTGGCAATTGCTACATCGCTTAAACAACAAAGGGGAAGCCTGGGCGCAAGATTTATTGGATATGCTTTATCTGGACGAAGATACTCAAGCTTGGGCGGAAGCTACCGGAGAGGGCAGTATGGAAGATGCCGTGGTGCATAAAGATAGTAATGGTGCCGTTTTGCAAAATGGTGATTCGGTGGTTTTAATCAAAGATTTAAAAGTAGCCGGTGGAGGATTTACTGCCAAACGCGGCACGGCAGTCAGACGTATTTCGTTAGTAGCCGACAATCCCGAACATATAGAAGGACGTGTTGAAGGACAGCAAATTGTGATATTGACCAAATATGTGAAGAAGATTTAGTGGAAAGCGGTAAAGTGCCAAGTGCGAAGTGGAAAGAGTGAAGTGGAAAGTGCCAAGTGGAAAGTGCCAAGTGCCAAGTGGAAAGCGACAAAGTGCCAAGTGGAAAGCGACAAAGTGCCAAGTGCCAAGTGGAAAGTGCGAAGTGGAAAGCGTGAAGTGGAAAATGTCTTTGAGAAGTGGAAAGCAGTAAAGTGCGTAGAGGCGTTTTGGAAAAATGTCTAAAAAATATGAAATCAATAATCAAAAGTGAGATTTCTCTGCCGACCAAAGTCGGTAGAGAAGTGACAATTAACCGAATAACCAGTATCAACAAATAACCAATTAACCAATTAACCAAACATATCAAAGATTATCTTGCTTTCCGGCGTCAATCAGTCAATGCGCATGGCTTACATTCGCCGTTTATGTACCGGTTGGCAACACAATGTTTTTATGACAAGAACAAATATCCGGAATACCGGTTGTTAAAAAATTATCATAAGTGTTTATTGCGTGACAAAACATCAATTGAGGTAGATGATTTAGGGGCGGGTAGCCGGGTGTTTCATTCCTCAAAACGTTCTATTGCAGATATAACAAAAGTTGCCGGCAGTAGTGTCAAAGACATGAAGCGTTTGTTTAGACTTGTGCGATATTTTGAACCGGATAATATTTTAGAATTAGGAACCTCATTAGGTAAATCGGCTTATGCGATGGCGTTGGGTAATCCGGAAGCATCAATAATTACGGTAGAAGGTGATGAAAATTTAGTAAAATTAACTAAAAATCAATTTCAAAAAAATAGTATAAATAATGTTGAAATAATTCACAGTGATTTTGACATTTATCTTGATAAACTCAATCAAACGGAACAAAAATTTGATATGGTTATGATGGACGGTAACCACCGCTTGCAACCGACATTATGGTATTTCGATAAATTGCAAAAGCATTTACATAACGATTCTGTTGTTATGGTTGACGATATTTATTGGTCGGAAGAGATGAAACAAGCTTGGCAAACATTAAAAACACATCCGAATGTGAAACAATCGATTGACACTTTTTATTTTGGCTTGTTATTTTTTAGAAAAGAACAATATCCACAGGATTTTGTCATCAATTTGGATAGTTTAAATTTGTTTTGATTAGTAGCAAGTGTTGCGTGGTTCAAAACACTATTTCATTTTCTCAATTCCTCAAATCAGAAGCAGAAACAATGTATGAAGCAAAAAGCATTCATCAAAGCGCAAAGTATTCTTTGAAGCACAAAAAATCCTCATTTCCTCAAATCAGAAAGCAGTAATAAACTTTGAAGTAAAGAATATCATCAAAGAATAAAGTAAGCTATGAAGTAGAAAAAATCCTCAATTCCTAACAAATATTTGTATTTTAAAAAAATTATTATGTAATTTTGTTTCATAAAATTTTTTACCATGAAAAGACCAGCAACCCCAACCCCTAAAGATGTAGAAATTACGGTAAGTCCTAAAAAAACCATTGTCAGTCGAACCGATGCCAAAGGTATTATCAAGTTTGTCAATGACTATTTTAAAGAAATAGCCGGTTATAACGAACAAGAGTTAATCGGACAACCGCACAATGTTATTCGGCATCCCGATATGCCGAAAATTATTTTTAAACATCTTTGGGATGAACTCAAAAAAGGAAATGATGTGCGTGCTATTATTAAAAACCTTGCTAAAGATGGTCGTTATTATTGGGTGATAACGAATTTTCATACCTTGTATGATGATGATGGTAAAATCATTGGTTATTATGCACGTCGTAAAGCCGTACCGCAACATGTCAAAGAAGAAGTTACCAAGTTATATAAAACCTTAAAATCTTTGGAAGATCAAGGTGGTATGGAAGCTTCAGAAAAATATTTGACCCAATGGCTTAAAGAACACAATACCACTTACAGTGATTATGTAGAGAGTTTATTCGGCGGTGATAAGGAATTAATACAACGCTATTTAAAATCCGAAATTTCAGATGCTGATTTATCAAAATGTGAAGATAAGTTCATTTCCAAGTTTGAAAAAGAACATCATGGTAAAACCAAAAAGAAAGGTTTTCTGAACAAACTTTTTGGAAAGTAAATGATTATAAATCAAAAAGTTATTAAC
>WFZY01000038.1 GCA_015489265.1 Flavobacteriaceae bacterium
ATTGTATTTCCGGTTAACTGCTGCAGCTATTCGACCAATGGGACGTCCTTTCCAATACACCACCCATTTTTGCAAATCAACAAATTTTAAAGCCGGATGATGCGTCCACATTTTTTTTTCATCCGATTTGATGGGAGGAATCCAATAGGGATTGTCTTTATATAAAAGATAAGGAAAATTAATGAAATCCTTAAAAACTTTAGGATTGTCAGCCGTTTTAATCTCGTATTTTGATGCCATACACTTATGTTTGTTTGAAAAAAGTAAAAGTATAAAATTATTTTTTAATGACAGGTAACTTTTTTTTAGTAGCTTTACGATACTATTTTAATAACAATTCGATAAAAATTAAACATTAAACCCGATAATACTTATTATAAAAACCCGCTATCAATAATGAAAAAAATATTTTGTTTAATCATCCTTGGCTTTGCGATACAAACTCAAGCCCAATTTGTAGAAAAGCCGTTTAAAAAACTCATTGAAAGTGAACGCACTGCTGCATTAAGACGTATATTAAAACAACCTTTGGCTAATACCGGCAATTATGATGTTAAATATCACCGGTTAATACTAAACCCTTCTTTAACGAATAGAAATTTGTCCGGAGAAGTCACGACTTATTTTGTACCCAACCAATCCATGACAAGCATGGAGTTTGATTTTAATACGCAAATGACGGTAAACAACGTCGTATGGCACAGTCAAAATTTAAACTTTTCGCAAACTGATAACCGGTTGATTATCAACTTTCCGCAAGCACGTCCTGCCGGCACTTTAGATTCTATAAAAGTATCTTATCAAGGTATGGTCCCCAATACCGGATTAGACTCTTATACTGTAACGACACATGGTAACAATATTCCTGTTGTTTGGACATTATCAGAGCCATACGGCGCGCGAGATTGGTGGCCCTGTAAACAAGATTTGAATGACAAAATCGATTCGATAGATGTGATAATCAATTACCCGCAAACAGTTGCCGGTCAAACCATGACAGCGGTTTCCAACGGTTTATTGACTAGCGAATACACAAGTGGTACTACGAAAACATCTGTCTGGAAACACCGCTATCCTATTGCGGCTTATTTGGTAGCTTTTGCTATTACCAATTACACCAAATACACGATGAATGCCGGTATAACCCAAAGTTTTCCTATAGATAATTATCCTTATCCCGAAAATTTAACGGATGCTCAAAATAACGCCAATGCGCATTTACAAGTGATGAATTATTTTGAAAACGCCTTTGGTCCTTATCCGTTTAATCAAGAAAAATACGGACAGATACAATTTGGCTGGGGTGGTGGCATGGAACACCAAACCGCTACTTTTATTGTAAACTATGAACGTTGGTTAACCGCACACGAATTGGCACACCAATGGTTTGGCGATGCTGTTACTTGCGGCTCATGGCACGACATCTGGCTCAATGAGGGCTTTGCTACTTACAGCGAAGCACTGACCCGTGAAGCACTCGATGGACAACCGGCTTTTGATAACTGGAAAGAAAATACCATTAACAATATTATTTCACAACCTAATGGTGCTGTTTACGTACAGGATACTACTGATGTTTGGCGGATTTTTGACGGACGCCTCACTTATAGCAAAGGCGCTATGGTACTCAATATGTTACGACTCAAATTAGGAGATAACAATTTCTTTCAAGGTATTAGAAATTATTTAAATGACTATAAGTTCCATTATGCTTTAACCCCCGATTTACGTCAAGAGTTTGAGTCGCAATCCGGACAAAACTTAACTGATTTCTTTAACGATTGGATTTACGGTGAAGGATATCCTACTTATAATATGACGGTTACCCGTATTGGTAATGGGTTGTATGATGTACAAGTCGATCAAGTCACATCAGATGCTTCGGTCAGCTTTTTTGAAATGCCTTTGCCATTCAAATTTACCGGCAATAGCGGAAACAGTTATGAAATCATGCTCGATAACACTGCAAATGGACAACATTTTACCGTCAATACCGGATTTGAAGCCACTAATGTCGAATTTGACCCGCATAATGATATAGTAAAAGGTTTTGGAACCCTCAATGCCAATTTATCGGTCAATGTTTTAGATAGTAGCAATATTGGAATATTTCCCAATCCCGTACAAAATTATTTGAATATTGAAGATGATAACATCCATATTACAAAAGTTCGTTTCTTGACTGTTACCGGTAAAGAATTGCTTTCAATATATGATAATTTTCATCATATTGATGTCAATTCGTTACCAAAAGGATTGTATGTCGTCAAGATAGAAACCACTCAAGGCGTGTATATCAAAAAAATGCTTAAAAGATAGACCTTGTTATTTTATATGAATGTCTTGTCCTGATTTTTGTTGATTTTTTGAATCAACCTATTTCAGGACAAGTTCTTGTTTATTCAATTCCTAAATTTCTCAATAAAACCGGTCATTTCGGCACATCCGGACTTAAGTCAGGACACTCAATGACCTATGTATTTATTTTCTCACTTCCTCATTTATCTCTTATCTGCTTCGCACTTTCCACTTTACCGCTTGGCACTTTCCACTATTATATTCTTCTACTAAATAATTCTTACTAAATTTGTAAACATATAAACTCGAGAAACTCAAGCATGGATTATTTTGAAATTGCCTCAATTATCGTCGTGATGTCAGCTGTTTTCGGATATTTAAATGAAAAATATCTCAAGTTACCGACAACCATCGGTTTGATGTTGATTGCTATTATTTTTACTTTCATAGTTGTCGTATCGAGTTATATTAATCCCATACTCTTTAACCATCAAAAAGAGTTAATCGGTCAAATCAACTTTTCGGAAGTTTTACTCGATATGATGTTGAGTTTCATGCTCTTTGCCGGCGCTATGCATACCAATTTTGAGCAACTCAAAGTCCAACGGCGTCCGGTATTGGGATTTGCTTTTGTCGGCACTTTGATTTCTACTTTTTTAGTTGGCGGATTGACCTATTTGGCATTGCAATTACTCGGATTTGACATTAACTTTATCTATACCTTATTGTTTGGCGCTTTGATTTCGCCTACCGATCCTATTGCCGTGCTGGGTATCTTAAAAAAAATAGGTATTGACAAAAAGGTAGAAACCGTTATTGTAGGCGAATCACTTTTTAACGATGGCGTCGGTGTGGTAATCTTTTTAAGTATTTTCAAAATAGCCAAACAAGGCGTGGAAAGTTTTAAAGTCTCGGATGTTTTCAAATTATTCGGCATAGAAGTCTTAGGCGGTATTGCATTGGGCTTGTTACTTGGCTGGATTGCCTATAAAATGATGAAAGAAATAGACAATTTTGATGCTGAAGTCATGGTAACTCTGGCATTGGTTATGGGCGGCACCGTTTTGGCACACAAAATTCATGTTTCGGCACCACTCACTATGGTTACCGCCGGCTTGGTTATCGGAAACGATACGGTTCGTAACAATGCTTTGAGCGAAATCACAGAAGTTTATGTCGATAAGTTTTGGGAACTGGTCGATGTCTTGCTCAACACAGTCCTTTTTGTGATGATTGGCATGGAACTTTTGGTGGTCTCATTCAAAATTAATTATATCGTCGCCGGTATTATTGGCATTGTCATCGTGTTAATCAGCCGGTACCTTTCGGTAAAACCGTTATTATCATATTTTGAACGCAAAATCAAGTTTATCCCCAAAACCGATTTCATCATGACTTGGGGCGGTTTGCGGGGTGGCATATCCATAGCATTGGCATTGAGCATACCCGAACAGATGCATCGCAATTTGTTTTTGGTAATGACTTATATGATTGTTGTTTTTTCTATATTGGTACAGGGCTTATCATTGGGAAAAATGGTACAAAAATTCAGAGAACCCTAAAATCAATAACAACATCGTAGTATAAAAAGTTGGGATTATTTCATCAATTTCACATTTTTTTACTTCATCATTTTTCACAAATTTTTTATTACCTTTATCGGAAAAATAATTTGTTTGAAAACGACCCGGGAAAATATTTATAATCTACCTAACTTTTTGTCATTATACCGGCTCTTATCGGTACCCTTTTTGTTTTATGTTGCCTATGCCGGTTATGAAAAATTATTTTTTTATTGGTTTTTAATCAATATGTTCACCGATGCTTTAGATGGCTTTATCGCGCGCCGGTTTAACATGCAGACGCAATTGGGTGCCAAACTTGACTCACTGGCTGATTTTGCCATGTATCTTGCAGGCATGTATGGTTTGATTCACTTAAAATGGGAAGTTTTACAAGCTTACCGGTACAGTTTTTATTTATTGGTTTTTTACTACATTTTTATAGATATGTTCGCCTTGATAAAATTTAATGAAATATCCAGTTTACATTTAATTTCATCTAAAATAAACGGGGTGATTCAAGGATTATTCTTCTTCTTATTGTTTACATGGAGATTTTATACGGTATTATATTGGCTCATGTTTGGCTTGGCGAGTTTTTCTTTTTTAGAAAACATGTATTTTTTAATCAAATTAAAAAAAATGCGTTCCAATCTCAAAGGTTTGTTTTGGACCCGCTCTTAATCTGAAAAAGTATTTGTATATTTACGAGTTTGTTAATTCAATTGCATTATGAAACTAAGATTTTTCGTATTAATTGCCTTTTTTGTGTTGCTAAATTCTTGTGAAAAGAAAGTCACTTTGCATCCCGAAAACAGTGAGCAAAAACTATCGGTTGAAGCCATTTTTTCAGATTTCCCGTTGGTTAGTTATGTCCGTGTTACCAAGAGCAAAGACATTTACCAATCCATCATCAACCACGAGCAAATAACCGATGCCGATGTCAAAATCATTGATTTGACGGCTCATGATACCATTCAATTTGCCTATAATAACGGAACCGAGAATTACAAAGCAGCTATGGCAGGTATTGAAGGACACCAATACCGCTTAGACATTATGGCTCAAGGACATCATTTGACTTCTACCAAAACCATGATGCCCAAAGTAAATCTCGATAGAGTCATTTCTGTACCGACAGCAGAAGACCCCGATGTGTATTATTTGAAAATGCAATTTGATGACCCACCCGGACAACAAGACTATTATTTAATAATTATCCAGCCACAAGACCCCAATTCCGGATTGGAATCCCGGTTTTCGGTAATGTCGGATATGACCTATAACCATGAAGACAAAACCATCAGCATTACCGATGAATTTTTTAATAAAGATGAAGACTGGGTTGTTTTATTCTTTCATATCGATCGCGAAAATTTTAACTATTTTAAAGTGATTCACCGTGCCATGAAAAGTTTGGTCAACGGTGCCCATCCATTCTACGGTTTATCCTTAGGCAATCCGCAAAGTACTATTGACGGCGACCAAACATTGGGATATTTTATCGCTTCGCCGGTAACTGCTTCGCCTATTCGTATAGGAAATTAAAATTAACAATTGAATAATGAAAAATCTCACCGCTAAAATCTAATTTATAAAATCAAAAAAATATGTCCTTTCATATAGAAAAATACATCAGAGATATTAAAGATTTTCCCAAACCCGGAATTGTTTTTAAAGACATTACCCCTCTACTGGCTGATGCACAAGCTTTACAAAACACGACAGAAGCGCTACTGCAAATGATACCATCGAATATAGACAAAGTCGTGGGTATTGAAGCCCGTGGGTTTTTCTTCGGTACATTGCTTGCCGAACACCTCAATGCCGGTTTTGTCCCGATAAGAAAACCGGGCAAACTGCCTTATAAAACTTTTACGGAAACCTATGCACTGGAATATGGAACCGACAGCTTAAGCATGCACATTGACGCCATTAAACCCGGCGAGCGTGTGTTGATTCACGATGATGTTTTGGCTACCGGCGGAACAGCAGCGGCTGTGGTCAAATTAATTGAAAAAGCCGGTGGCAAAGTGGTTATGCTTAATTTTTTAATCGAATTAAGTTTTCTATCAGGCAGAGACAAATTAAAAAACTACAAAATCACGTCTCTATTGACCTATTAGCTTGAATTTTGTATATTTGTAACAAACATAACCTAAAATTTATCTTATGAAAAAGTATTTTGTTATTCTGCTAATTACAACATTTTCAGTAAATTACGCACAATTTGAAGATATATTTGCTTCTGACAGTGATGCCGAAAAATTTGTCACCAACTATACACAACCCGTATTCAGGGGCTTAATGTATGCTACAAACAGCGCCTGGGTAACATCTGCCCAACCCGTTAAACCTTTTAAATTTGAGTTAAATATAAGTGCTGCAGGTGCTTTTATCCCACAAAATTTTGAAAGTTTCAAATTCGATCCGGCTGACTATCAATATTTGAGAATTGAAAGTGGACCCGATGATATTCCAACCGTTATGGGTGGCGAAAGTCAAACCCATTTAAAAATAGTAATTCCGGACAATACCAACAACGAAATTAAATTGTTGGAATTTAATTCGCCCGATGGCATTAAAAACAAATTACCGGTTAATGTTGTTCCGGCACCGGCTGTTCAAATGTCTATGGGATTGCCTTTAGGTAGTGAAGTAAACTTGCGTTATGCGCCTACCTTAACCGATGATAATGGCGGCTTTTTTCAATTGTTGGGTATTGGCTTAAAACACAGTATTTCTCAATATTTTCCTGCAGGAAAAGACGAAAACGGAAAGAAAAAGAAACGCCATTTTAATTTGGCGGCACATGCTGCATACCAACATATCAGTGCCGGTTACGACGATCAAAATTCCGATAAAGCCGTCCATTTAAATATCTCTACAATTTCGCTACAAGGTGTCGCTTCTTTTGACTATAAATTAATCAGCTTATACGGTTCGGTAGGATATACAAAAGGATTTACTACGATGGATGTACTCGGCACCTACAATTATACTTATGAAGTTCAAGATAATAATGGTAATCATATCAGAACTGAAACCGTTTCCATTACCGACCCTTTGAAGCTCAATTATGATGTCAACGGGATGAAAGCCAAAGCCGGTTTTAAATTAAAATTGGCATTTTTCCAAATTTTTGCCGATTATACCCTACAAGAGTTTCCGGTAGCAACTGCCG
>WFZY01000039.1 GCA_015489265.1 Flavobacteriaceae bacterium
AAAGCTAAGATATTTCAGTAGTGCTTGTTGTTTGGTGGTTTTCTTTTTTTGTATCATCATTCGGGTTTTTAAGAGTGAGGGTTTATAAAATTGATTGATAAATGAAACTTGACGACTGTAAAAATACTCTTGCAACAGTCGTTGAAAATAGTCGGCATAGTTATATTGTTTTAAGACTTGCTTATCGGCAATAAATTCATGGACGGCATTGAGGCGTTTTTGGTACAACCAAAGCATCGGGTTGAACCAAAACAGGATTTTTAAAATTTCAAAAACGAATAAATCGAGCCAATGTTTCTCACGATAATGCACCAGTTCGTGCTGCAATACAGGTAAATCATCGTTTTTGAAGAGTTGTTCGTCTATAAATATATAATGTATAAATGTAAATGCTTCACGATACCGTTTTAACAAAACAATCTTGACATTGTGTTGATAATCAACGACTTTATTGGTTTTTATCAAGTGAAAAATTTGCCATAATTTGTAGAAAAAAACAATACCCGATACCAATACACCGGCAACATAAATATACCATAAGAAATGGTTGTTACCGTTTGCTATTTGTTTGGTCAATTGGGTTTGCACCGATTGACTACCGATTATTACCGGCTGTAAGGTTTCTGTAAAAAGCGGTTTTTCAAACCAATCGATTTTGATTAACGGTAAAATAAATGATAAGATGCCTGTTGCCAACAAATACCAACGATTCCGGTTAAAAAAACTTTCGCGGCGTAAAAAACGGTCGTAAAACAGGAGAAAAACCGCTTGAATCAATACGACTTGTAAAATATAAAATAACATTAGTTTTCTTTTTTGAGTTCTTTTAAAATAGCTTCTAATTCTTGCATATCTATGTCTTCATTTTTGGCAAAAAACGAGACCAGATTTTTAAACGAGCCGTCAAAATAATTGTTGATCATTTTGCGCATACTGAACTTGGTGTAATCTTCCTTTTTGACCACCGGAAAATACACAAACCCCCGCCCTACTTGTTCATGTCCTACAAAACCTTTGCTTTCCAAAATTCTGATAATCGTGGAAACCGTGGTAATTGCCGGCTTGGGTTCGGGCAAACGGGCTAACACATCTTTGACACTCGCTTTGTCGAGTTGCCAAAGGATTTGAATGATTTGCTCTTCGGCTTTGGTTAGGTTTTTCATTTCTTATTTGGTTAATCGGTTATTTGGTTATACTGGTTAATTGATGATTTGGTTATATGTTGATGTTGGTTATTTGAATTTTGATCCGGTGGCTTCGGGACATCCCGATTCCTGCGTTATCGGGACACTCAGCCACATTTATTTTTGCTGTGTACGTCATTGAGTGCCCCTATTTTCAATCAGGGTGTATCGAAATGACCGGTTCTAACACACACTTTGCACTTTCTACTAAAATATAACGCAAAGATAAACTAAATATTTCGTTTAAACTAATTTTTTAGTTACTTATTTAAAAAAACTTATTTAAACATTTCGTTCAAATGATTGGTAAGCCAAGATTATTAAGGTCTTTACAAGTAGAAGAAACATTTAGAATCAGTAAATAAGATGTTAAAATCCAGCCCATTTATCATTGGACTGACAAGCGAATTAAAGCTCATATCGCTATTTGTTTTTATAGCATTGACATGTATGCGTTTTGTAGAATACGAAATTGCTGCAAGGTATAAAAAAACAGTCCGGCAGAGATATGACATCAATTAAAACATGCCCAAACATCAATCTTTAAAAATAACGCAACAAACAAACTCTATGCACTGTCATCAAAAATTCAAGAAGATGCATACAAAATATTAGGTTTATATGACATAAAACACATCACAACCCCATACCAAATAATCCAAAATGTAGTGCCTATAAAAAATTTAATTAACTACAAATTAATATCTTAATTCTAAAAAATTTGCGTAATCAGTAATGTCTACAAATCAAAAACAGAAGGCCGTTTTTGATAAAAAAGGTCTTTAATTCTCAAAGCAAAAGCCAGTAATAAATACAAAATAAAAGAAGCCCCCAGCGTTACGAAAGAAGCATAGATAAAAAATAGCCGGACATTATTAACAGGAATACCGGATTTATCAGCCAACCTACTTGAAACATTAAAACCGTGACGTGCCAAAAAGTATCTAATTTTTTCAATATTCATTTTGTAATCCTTTTTTTAAAATAAAATGACCGACATCGCAAGATAAACATTTGGTTTGCATACAGTATTCTTTATTGAGTTGTAAGATAGCTTGGCTGTCTAAAGCATTGCGTGCCGGCAAATGTATTTTTTTAAAAATATTGACTATTTTATTTTTTTCCGGTGGAATACTTTCCACTAAATCAATCAGCTCTTCACTGTTATAAATACCAAGATGTTTTTGATAAGCAAACTTGAGCGGCGCTATCACATTAATCAGTATCAAATTCATAAAATCTATTCCGGTCGTTTTCTTTTTGTGTTTGGTTTGTTTATCAAAATTATAATGTGTATCCCAATAACAAGAAGCAGAAGCCGTTAAAATTTCATATGCTTGCTCTTTATCGGTGATGTTAAGCAATTTTTCATACAAATGGTCGGTTTGAAAATATATCCGGGCAAACTGTGCCAAGCGTATGGTAGGAAAATTTGACGGTCTCAGCCGGTGAAATTTTACCGCTCCGGCAGGCAATTCATTCAAACTGTGTTTGTTTTTTAAAAACCGGTATTCTTTTTGAAGCAACCGGTAATACGCATCGGCTTTGTCATCATTGAGCAATCCGGCAACCCCGAATAACAATGCTTCTAACTTTAACAAATTGTCTTTGTACTTGATAAAAACCCGGTACGGTAACAGGCG
>WFZY01000040.1 GCA_015489265.1 Flavobacteriaceae bacterium
ATGCTCCCAAGTGTAATCCGGTAAAACCACCCAGTAAAGTAAACAGGGCTACAGAACCCAATGCCCATTTCATCGGTAAAGTAAACCGGATTTTACCATACCAAAGCGTCGCAATATAAGCCAAAATAATTCCTGCAAATGGTAGCGAAATGATAATGGTCAAGATACTGAATACCGTAGCGGCTTTCGGATTGATTCCGGCTACAAACTGATGGTGTGCCCAAACCATCATCGACAAGATGCCGGCAAGCAAAGTCATATTGATGATAAAACGGTAACCAAACAAGGGCTTCCGGCTATTGTTAGAAATAATTTCTGCCAAAATACCTAGTGGCGGCAACAAAATCACATACACTTCGGGGTGTCCGAAAAACCAGAATAAATGTTCCCATAGCAACGGATCTCCACCGCGATAGGCATCATAAAATCCGGTACCGACATTGATGTCTAGCAACAACATAAAAGTCCCTGCAACCAAAGGCCCTACCGAAAACATAAACAAAACACTGGAAATATTGATCATCCAAACCACAATGGGCATTTTAAATAAACTCATACCTTTGGCTCGCTTGTTTAAAGTCGTTACAAAGAAATTAATACCTCCCATTAACAGTGATGTAAACTCAAAGACAATGGCGAGCAATACAAAGGTATTCGCCGTAAAAAACCGGCTGGCAAATCCTTGATAGGGCGTATTATACCCAAAATCTCCAACCGACAAAGGCGGATACAACGTCCAACCGCCACCTAAACCACCTTTGGGCATAAAAAAGGAAGCAATCATCAAAACAACACTGATAAGGAAAAACCAGTAAGAAATTTTGTTCAATTTCGGAAAAGCCATATCGTCCGTTCCTATCATAATGGGAATCAAGAAATTACCGGCAACGGCCAGCAACATTCCCAATGCCAGCCACATCATCATAATCAATCCGTGATTGGTAATGAGCATATTGTAATCCTTATTGGTCACCAGTCCGAATAATGGCACTTTCATATCGGGATAAGCCAAGTGCATGCGAAAAACGTAAGCAAAAAAGCCGCCGATACTGACCATTAAAAAGATGGTGAGCATATACTGAAACCCTATATCCTTATGGTCTAATGAGAAAAAGAAACGGTGCCAAAAACCGTGTTTTTTATGCGTATTCATAGTTTTGTTATTTTTTATAAAGTTTAGCTAATGTTTTTTGAAAATCTTCCTGTGATTGAACCGTAATATTGGCTTTCATATTGGCATGCCCAATACCGCAGATTTCTGCACAACTCAAAGGAAAGGTGCCTGTTTTCGTCATTTTGACCCAACGGGTAATACTGCGTCCGGGCAAAGCATCTTGCTTCAAGCGTGCGTTTGGAATAAAAACACTGTGAATGACATCATAAGATTGAATATCCATATGCACTACCGAATTAACGGGGATATAAAGCTGATTAATTTTTTTGACATCATCAGCAGTATATAACTTACCATCAGGTCCTGGATAGACAAATTCCCACAACCATTGCCGCCCGATAACAGCAATATGCAAATCGTCTTTAGGCAAAGTTTCTTCGATTTTAGTCCAAGTCGGTCCTTCTTTCAGCAGAAAAGAAAAATCGGCAATCGCCAAGATGACAATTCCCAAATAAATCAGTTTCATTTGTTTAAAACCTTGTCCTTTTAAGTAGCGTTGTTCTTGACTGCGTTGTTTGTTACGGGTAAAAAGCGGATAGAGTATCAAAAAAATGACAATCACACTTCCAACGGCAACCACTGCGGTGATCAGCCAAAATATAAAATCAATTTCGGCGCCGTAACTACTGGCGTTTTCAGGAAATATTCTCATAGTTGTATTAATTGGTATATTGAATGATTAATAAAATTTGTATAACAGGTAAATAAATTATCGATGCCAACATTAATTCTTTGGCAATTTTTTCATCCCGAAATTTGAACAGCCGGTAACCCGACATGATAAAAAGTAAGGTTAAAATCAACATTAAGACAAAAAATTCTTTTTGAATATATTGAAAATGATAAAAAGCAAACAAAAACGGTAAGAGTAAAAAAGCCGAAGCAAAAGTCAAAAAAGCATTAAGCGGTGTTTTACCGCCTTTTACCGGCAGTAAATCATAACCACCTTTTTGGTATTCGTCATGCCACAACCATGCAATAGCCCAAAAATGCGGTAATTGCCAAACAACTTGAAACCCGAATAACAGTATTGCCAATAAATCGATTTTACCGGTTGCTGCGACATATCCTATTAAAACGGGTAAAGCGCCCGGAATGGCACCAATCCAAATAGCAATACGATGAATTTGTTTAAGCGGTGTGTAGATAAAAGCATACATTACCAAGGAAACAAAAGAAATAAAAGCAGCGTTAGGTTGCGCCAAATACAACAGCAACAAACCGGAAAAACTCAAAAAGACGGCTAATACAACAGCTTCCCTATATCCAACAGCACCGGTTACCAGTGGACGGTGTGCCGTGCGTTGCATTTTGGCATCATACTCGGTTTCAATCAATTGATTGATAATATGTGCCGTTGCCGTAACCAACAAACCACCGGCAAAAATCAAAACCACCTGAACCCAATCAATATGACGGGCACCAATAACATAGCCGAAAATGGCTGTTAAGGCGACAATAATGTCCACCTTAAATTTCGTTAAATGATAATATTGAATTAATTTAACAGGTAATCTTTGCTTCATGTGTTGTTTTGTAACTAATGTAGCAAAAATAATGTATCAAATATTACATATAATTATTTAACAATAGAAATAATTTATACTAAAGATAGGATATATTGATATAATGATAAAGTTTATTGATATGATAAAAGCTAATTTTGTGACAGAAAAATTGCTAAAATTTTGAAAACGAAACAGAAAATAATTATTACCGCGATAAGCAGCATCGGCTTAGTTCTAGTCATCTTAAGTATTGTTTTAAAGGATTATAAGGTTGAAAATCCAGGAAAACTCCTCATTTTACCCAAACTAAATGCCATTTTAAACGGATTTAGTTTTATTTCACTATTGTTTTCCTACTATTTTATCAAGAAAAAGAATGTTAAACGGCACGTAGGGTTTATCATGTTGTCGTTGTTGCTGACTTTATTGTTTCTCGTGTCATATTTAACCTACCACTTTACCGTGCCACCTACACATTTTGGTGGAACAGGCAACATAAAAATATTTTATTTGCTGGTATTATTAACCCATGTCCTTTTAGCCGCTGTGATCATTCCACTTATTTTGATAACTTTGACCTATGCCTTCGTAAAACAAAATGAACTGCACAAAAAATGGGCAAAGCGCACCTTGCCATTATGGCTTTATGTCAGCATAACAGGCGTTTTGATTTATCTATTGAATAGTGGGATATTATTAAATTGAAAAAACGATAAAGTTTAAAAAGAATATGATTATGGATTGTCATTTCGAACATAGTGAGAAATCACATTATCAATTTTATATATCAATTCAACATTAAACCATAAATAAATCACTGATAATCCCTTCTATTACAAACAAACTATCCGGATGGGCTTTTAAATAGTTATTTTCGATTATAAGCTGTTGATTTTCAACATGTTTACGTATTTGTTTTTGTAAATACTTTTCAAAATTATCTCCTAAACCGGAAATACTATCAAGGTTAACACCGCGTGATGTTCGTAAACCTGTCATAATAAGCTCATTAAAAATATCCTTTTCCGCTAAACTTTCGCTTTCAAAATACTTACCGCTAGTAATATTTTTAATGTATAGGGCATTATTTGCAACATTCCACCTGCGCTGCTTATCTTTATAGGAATGGGCTGCCGGTCCCAATCCTAGATATGGAATATTTTGCCAGTAATGGCTATTGTGTTTCGATTCAAAGGATTTTTTTGCAAAATTTGAAATTTCGTAATGCTCAAAGCCGTGTGCTATAAGTTTCTCACGCAACATATAAAATTGCCGGGCAGATTGTTCCTCCGAAACCTTTGGAAATTTCCGGTTGTTGATTTGCCATGCCAAAACTGTTTTGGGCTCTACCGTCAAAGCATAAGCCGACACATGCGAGATATCTAAATCAATAACTTTTTGGATATTTTGCAAGCATTTTTCATCGGAAAGCCCGGGAATACCGTAAATCAAATCAATAGTGATATTACTAAAGCCGGCATCTTGCGCCCATAAAATGGATTTTTCGGCTTGCAAAGCATTATGAGACCGGTTGAGTTTTAGTAAATCAGCATCAAAAAAAGATTGAATCCCGATACTCAACCTGTTGGTACCCAACGATTTTAACCCTGTCAATTTATCCAAATTCAAATCATCCGGATTGGCTTCCAAAGTAACTTCGGCATTGCTATCGATTGAAAATGTTTGATGTAATTTATTGATGAGTTTTTGTATATCTGCTACCGGCAATAAAGAAGGCGTGCCACCACCAAAATAAACCGTGTCAAATTGCAAATGTTGCCATTGGGCTGCTCGTTGGTCAATTTCAGATAAAATGGCATCTATCAAGCTGTCCTTATGCCTTAAAGAAGTGCTAAAATGAAAATTACAGTAATTGCAAGCTTGCTTACAAAACGGAATATGGATATAAATACCTGCCAAACCAAAAAGTTATAAAAGATTTCGCTTCTGAAAAGTATCTAATTGGCTTAAATATTTTTGCTTCAAATCATTATTTATAAAACTCGCTTCAAAAGCATTTTTACTTAATTGAATCAAATCCTCCTTTGATAAATCTAGCGATTCGGTAACTATCATAAAATTTTCATTCATATAACCGCCAAAATAAGCCGGGTCATCAGAATTTACAGTTGCTTTCATACCTAATTGCAACATTTTTTTTAGTGGATGCGTCCTCATATCTTCAACTACTTTGAGCTTATAATTAGACAGCGGACAAACGGTTAAAGGCATCTGTAAAGCAACCAATCTATCAACTAATTCCGCATCTTCTAAGGACCGATTACCGTGGTCAATACGCGACACTTTTAATAAATCCAGTGCTTCATACACATAAGCCGCAGGACCTTCTTCACCGGCATGAGCTACCGTCAAAAAACCTTCTTGACGGGCAGCATCAAATACTTTTTTAAATTTAGACGGCGGATTACCAACCTCGGAAGAATCCAGTCCTACTGCCTTAATTTTATCTTTATGTTTTAATACGGATTGCAAGGTTTTAAAAGCGGAAGTTTCATCCAAATGCCGCAAAAAACTCATGATTAAAACGAAACTAATGCCTAATTTTTTCTGTCCATCCAAAAGCGCATTGTATATACCATTTATAACCGTATCAAATGCAATCCCTCTCTCGGTATGAGTTTGCGGGTCAAAAAAGATTTCCGTATGAACTACATTTTGTTGATGAATTTTTTGCAGATATGCCCAAGTTAAATCGTAGAAATCTTGTTCTGTAATTAATACACCGGCTCCGGCATAATAAATATCTAGAAATTCTTGTAAATTATTAAAATTATAAGCCCTTTTTAAAGTATCAATATCTCTATAAGGTAATTTAATACCATTTCTATTAGCAATTTTAAACATCAATTCCGGTTCAAAACTGCCCTCAATATGAAGATGTAATTCCGCTTTAGGCATCCTATGGATAAATTCTCGAATAGTCATAAAAAAAATTTTTCAAAGTTAAAGTTTTTATTCAAATAATAAGATGCCTGTAAACAAAAAAACCGTACTGTTAAAAAACAATACGGTTTTTAGTTTTAAAAAGACGGGCGGCGACTTACTTTTCCACCTACTGGCAGTATCATCAGCGCTGTCGGGCTTAACTGCTCTGTTCGGTATGGGAAGAGGTGTTCCCCGACGCTATAGCCACCCTTAAAATTTTAGATTTGTGATTTTCGCTTCGATACAATCCCGATTTCCATCGGGATCACTCTACGACCCTTTCATCAAATCATCAGTAATTTTATAATAAACATATCGAGATATAATTAAAAGCAAAGCTAACCGGCTCGACCAGCAGGTCAAGCCCGGAGTGTTTGCTATTTCTTTCCAATCATAAGCGAACGGGTAATTAGTACCACTCGGCTAAACGCATCGCTGCGCGTACACCTGTGGCCTATCAACGTCCTAGTCTCGAACGACCCTTAAAAGAAGATTCATCTTGTGACGGGTTTCGCACTTATATGCTTTCAGTGCTTATCCCAACCAAACGTAGCTACCCTGCG
>WFZY01000041.1 GCA_015489265.1 Flavobacteriaceae bacterium
CAATGAAATAATCGATTTGGATAAATTGAATTGGTTTGATTTTGAAATATTCGATCAAGCCATAGAAAAATATCATACAGAAAAGACTATTGCAAATGAATAGTAAGAACTAAGCTAAAATTTAATAAAATCAATCTTAAACCATAAAAAACCACCCAAAACAGGGTGGTTTTATAATTTTATAAAAGCAAGCAATCTTTATGCTTCAATCGGAATAATTGAAATATAAGATTTACCGCCTTTTTTCTTTTCAAACTTCACGATACCGTCAATAGCAGCGTGAATGGTATGATCTTTTCCCATGAAAGTATTTTTTCCGGGATGATGTTTCGTGCCTCTTTGTCTAACGATGATGTTACCGGCTACGGCAGTTTGACCGCCGAAGATTTTAACACCGAGTCGTTTACTTTCGGATTCTCTACCGTTCTTAGAACTACCTACACCTTTCTTATGAGCCATAATATTAAATTTTTAGTGTTTACAAAATTAATAAAAAATTATGAGCGACCGCCGTCAAGCTCATCTTGCCATTTTTTTAGTTCGTCCCATTTACCGGCAGCAGCCAATTCAGCTTGCTTGGGCCAAGTAGTAGGATCGTGCATGGCATAACGTTTACCGCCTTTTTCCAAAAGGATTTCGCGGATTTTTTCAGGATCAGCTTTTGCCAGTTTAGCAAAAGTTTCGTAACCTGCTTCTGCTAAAATAGAAGCGATTTTTGGTCCGATACCTTCAATTTTTTTCAAATCATCGCCTTTGGCGGCTTTTTTAGCAGTTGTTTTTTTAGCAGCAGGTTTTTTAGCTTCTTTTTTCTCTTCTTTTACTTCAGCCAATTTTGTGGCTTCAGTTGCTTTTTCTTCCTTTACTTCCGCTTTTTTTGCAGTAGCTTTTTTGGGTGCTGCTTTGGCTTTTTTAGCCGCTTTTTTATCCGATTTAAAACCGGAAGCAACCACGTCTTCTACTACAATTTCAGTCAAATACTGACGATGACCGTTTTTCTTTTTATAACCTTTACGGCGTTTTTTCTTAAATACGATAACTTTATCGCCTTTTAAGTGACGAAGGATTTTGGCAGTTACAGCCGCTCCTTCAATAACCGGGGCGCCAATGGTTACTTGTCCATCGTTGTCGAGCAATAAAACACGGTCAAAATTAACCGCATCACCTTCCGCTCCTTGCAAACGATGCACAAAAACCTTTTGGTCTTTTTGCACTTTGAATTGCTGCCCTGCTATCTCTACAATTGCATACATAATTCTGTTATTTTTTAGTTTTTCAAGTTTGCAAATATACAAATTTTTATTTTATGTATAAATTGATTGTGATTTATTTTTTTGCGGGTAGATGCTACCGCCTTGATTTATAACTTCAATAAGCCATAAATTCCCTGCGATACTGCACCGGTCTGCTTGTATTAGTCTAATTTTTTAATAAAATTCAAGAATCTGAGAGAATGCCATTACATAAAAAAATTTGAACTTTTGCCTTTCAACTAATTTGCGTATATTCGTATCAAATTTAACAGCGACTTTATCAAACATAAAGTTATACATTAATTATATATAGACAAACAATATGAAACTATATCCTATATCACACGGTGATTTTAAACTCGATGGTGGAGCTATGTTTGGGGTTGTCCCCAAAGTTATTTGGCAACGTACCAATCCGGCAGATGAGAACAATTTGATAGAAATGACTACCCGAAGCTTATTAGTAGAAGATGGCAACCAACTCATTCTAATCGATACCGGTATGGGCAATAAGCAATCGGAAAAGTTTTTCAGTTACTATAAACCCAGCAAACAAAATCAATTTGACGAAACACTCAAAAAATATGGTTTTCATAGGGACGACATCACCGATGTATTTATGACCCACTTGCATTTTGATCATTGCGGCGGTTCTATTGTGAGAAATGATAAGGGCTTTTACGAGCCGGCATTTAAAAACGCCAAATTCTGGAGTAATGACAGACATTGGGATTGGGCTGTCAATCCAAATCCGCGTGAAAAAGCCAGTTTTTTACCGGAAAACATTCAACCGATACTTGAAAGCGGACAATTGGATTTTATTGATACACCCGAGAATGGACGTGTCGTAAAATCAAACGAATTAGGTATGGATATTATGTTTGTAGATGGACATACCGAGAAGCAGATGTTACCCATGATTGACTACAAAGGTCATAAAATAGTATATATGGCGGATTTGCTACCAACCGTTGGTCACATTCCCTTACCTTATGTTATGGGCTATGACACCAGACCTTTAATTACTATAGAAGAACGTCAAGAAATTTTTAGCCGGGCAGCTGATGAAAAATGGTTGTTATTTTTAGAACACGATGCCTATAATGAACTTTGCACATTAAAACATACCGAAAAAGGTGTTCGTTTGGATAAAATTTATAAATTTGAAGAAATTTTTAACGATTAAAAACAATATAAAATGAATAAGTTAAGATTATTAGGGCTTACATTGGCTGCCGGATTGACTTTAGCTAGTTGCGGTACAACCAAAAATACAGCCAAAACCGCGAAAGAAAATGTTGTAACGGAAATTAAAAAACCCGAACCTTTACCTCAAAAATTTGTATCAGTTTACAAAGATGACGATTTAAAAAACTGGCAACACACCAATCCGTTTGATAGTCATATGCCGGGCATGAGCACCGAAAAAGCTTATAAAGAATTGCTCAAAGACAAGCCGGCAAAAACCGTTATTGTTGCAGTCATTGATGCCGGTATGGACATCAATCATCCGGATCTTAAAGATATTATTTGGACCAATAAAGGAGAAATTCCCGATAACGGAATTGACGATGACAACAACGGCTATGTCGATGATGTTCACGGATGGAACTTTTTAGGTGCCAAAGATGGTAAAATGGCAGGTCCCGAACAATTGGAATTGACACGTATCGTAGCCAAATACCGCAACCGGTGGAAAAATAAAACTATAGATAGCATCGGTCCCGAAGACCGTGCAATGTTTAAAATGTATCAAAGAGCTGAAAAAGATTTGGCCAAAAAATTGGAACATGTCAAAGCGCTTCGTAACCGGTATAACCAAGTATCAGCCATGGCTGAAAATGCAGAAAAAGCCCTAAAAAAAGCTTTAGGAACAGACAAATTGACCAAAGAAGCCGTTAAAAAATTAAAAACCGACGATCCAATGGTTAAACAAGCCAAGCAAATGTATTTGGCAGGTTTAAACTCTGAAGCTTTAAAAGGTTTTAAAAATTATTTGGAAGGACAAGAAAAATACAATTTGAATGTTAATTTTAACGGACGCATTCAAGGTGATGACCCGGATAACATCAACGATAGAAATTATGGTAACAACAATGTCATTCCACCCAATGCCGACGAGTTACATGCGACGCATGTTGCCGGTATTATTGCCCAAATAAGACATAACGGTATCGGGGGCGACGGTGTTGCCGACCATGTATTGATTATGCCTATTAGAGCAGTTCCGGACGGTGATGAATATGATAAGGATATCGCCTTAGCATTCAGATATGCTGTCGATAATGGTGCCAAAGTAATCAACACCAGTTTTGGTAAGTATTACAGCCCGCACAAAGATTGGGTTTGGGATGCTATCAAATATGCTGCCGACCATGATGTATTGATAGTCAATGCTGCCGGAAATGACGGTAAAGATATGGATAAATACGGTGCTAATATGTCTTACCCGAATGATGGTGATGTCAAAGGTAAAGAAATTACAGACAATTTCTTAAATGTCGGAGCTATCGGACCTAATTATGGGGCTGATATGGTAGCGCCTTTTAGTAATTATGGCAAAGAAACGGTTGATGTTTTCTCTCCGGGAGTAAAAATTTATGCTACAGTTCCTTTTAGTAAATATAAGTTTTTACGTGGAACTTCTATGGCATCACCTGATGTTGCCGGAGTTGCAGCTTTAATCCGTTCCCGTTATCCCGAATTGAGTGCCTCGGAAGTTAAACATATTATTATGGATTCCGGTTTATCGCCTCAAATAATGGTTATTAAACCTGAAGAAGATGACTATAAAGGAGATCCGAAATTGGTAAAATTTGACACTTTGAGTAAATCCGGTAAAATGGTTAATGTTTACAATGCTATTTTACTTGCTGATGAACTTTCAAAGCAAAAACAAAAAAAACAATAAATTTAATATCAAACTATTTTGAAAAAGCCGGTAATTTTTGCCGGCTTTTTTCGTTTAAAAATGTAACAATTTGTTTTTAATAGCATCTTTATTTAAAACTTTACTATGAAACCTACATTTCTAATCATCTTTTTAACTGCCTTATGGTCTTTAAATGCACAAGAAAAACACAAAAAAGTTAAAATTTTTTATGACTGTCAAGCCAATTATTGTGAAACAACTTATTTGAAACAAAATTTAGAAGTGGTAGAATTTGTCCGTGACCGCAACTTTGCCGATGTGCATATCATTATGCTATCCGAGCAAAATGGTAGTGGCGGCAATGTTTTCCATTTGAATTTTATTGGACAAAATGCTTATAAGGATATTCAACAAAAATATGATTTTTCAGTAGGAACCGATGCAACGCGCGATGATATCAGAAAAAAAATATTGAAATATTTACAATTGGGATTGGTGCCGTTTTGGTACCGTAACGGTTTGGCTGATAAAATGGAAATAAAACTCAATATTGATAAGCAAAAAAAAGAAAATAAAGATAAATGGCATCATTGGGTTTTTAAAGTAGGCGGGAATGCTTGGTTTAACGGTGATAGTAATTCGGGAAGTCAAAGTTTGAATGCTTATGCCAAAGCTACCAAAGTAGATAAGAAAAATAAATTTTCATTTAGGTTGAGTTATAATACCCGGCAAAACCGCTATACCTTTAATGGAAATGAAATTAATTCGGAAAGTGAGTATTTTAATATCAGTTCTTATCAAGTATGGGGGATTAATCAACACTGGTCCTATGGAATTTTTGGAGAATTTAACCGGTCTAAGTACAGAAATTATGCACAATCCTTTGCATTATACGGCGGATTGGAATATAGTTTTTTTCCTTATAAAGAATCTGCCAGTAAAAGCTTGGTCATCACTTCAAATCTCGGAAGTGCTTATAACCGTTATTTTGAAAAAACCGTTTACAACAAAACCCAAGAACTCCTATGGCGTAGTGAGCTATCACTAAACGGTAACTTGGTAAAAAAATGGGGTAGTATTTATGCTGGTATTGATTATACAACTTACCTTCACAATCTAAAACTGTATTCTGTGGGCTTTAACCTCGGGACCAATTTGCGAATAACCAAAGGGCTGGATTTCAACACCAATGCTTATTATGGGATTCAGCATGATCAAATCAATATAGCTGCCGGAAATTTGACTTTAGAAGAAACCTTGTTGGCGCAAAAACAACTGCAATCAGGGTATGATTATTACTTCAGTATCGGTTTGAGTTATTCATTCGGTTCTATTTATAACAGTATTGTCAATCCGCGTTTTGATAACACTAGCGGGCAAGGACGTACCTGTATTTGTTTTTAACTAAATATTTAATAAAAAAGAGTACGTATTGGAGTACTCCTAAATTCGCGCATTTTTAGAATTAAGATATTGGTTTATAACATATTGCTATTTTTCTTAGGCACTATATTTTAGATTATTTGATATGGGGTCGTGATGTGTTTTATGTCATATAAACCAAATATTTTGTATGTATCTTCTTGAATTTTTGAGGACAGTGCATAGAGTTTGTTTGTTGAGTTATTTTTAAGGATTGATGTTTGGCACCTGTTTTAATTGATGTCATATCTCTGCCGGACTGATTATTTTATATCTTGTAGCAATTTCGTATTTGGCAAAACGCATACACGATAATGCCATAAAACAAATAGCAATATAAGCTTTAATTCGCTTGTCCGTCCAATGATAAATGGGGGCGCATTTTTACATCGCATTTGGTGGCTATAATGGGTAAAATAATTTGGGCTTGATTAAATTTACCGTCTTTATAAACTAAGACTAAACGAGTTAGTATTTTGATTTACTGACTATTAGGGACGATAATGTAGTATTATGTGCAAAGTCAGGAAAAACAAACAAACTAGTAAGCACCATTAGTTACCATTTATTTCAATTCATCTAACATCAAGGTCTGATTGACATCCCAGTTAGCACGAATTTCAATCATTTTTCCGGTTTCAATACTTTGTTCGGGTTGCAAATGTTGTAGGTAGTTTCCGGTATCCCAACGATTATTTTTATTAGTATCCACAACTATTCTAAGTGTATATTTCCCCGGCGTCAAATAAGGTAACACAAAATCACTGCTTGATTGCGTGCGCGTTTTCCTAACAATTTTATGGTTTTTGAGCAATTCGATAAACAATGGTTTTTGAAGGGTGTTATTAAGATGTAAAATTAGTTTTCCATAAGTGTCGGCTTTAGGGATTTTCACATTGGCCGTCAGCGTATCTTGTTGAATTTGTCCGGTAAATCCCGTTACAGCTTCCGGTAGAAGTCGTAGCTGATAAGATTTTCCTAATTCTTTTTCAAAATTCACTTCAAAATTACCGTTCTGCAATTGTTGCAAATGAAATGCAACCGATGTACTATCGCTTAACAATCTGATTTTACTGCTATCTGTCTTTACAATAGGCATATTGGCTGATATGATAACCGAATCAAGCGGACTTATACGACCTTTAGCTTTAATTATGACTTGAAGTGAGTCCTTTTCATCACTACGTTTCCGGTTATATTTTTTAATGCGATGATGTACCAAAGGAATTTCCAGCTTAATACTGTCTTCGTCCGATTGATACCACAAATGCCATTGATCTTTATCAACAAAATGCTGTTGCCGTTGAACCGGACTTTTGACACTAACCCTTAAACTATCCGGATGACCTTTAAACTTTACAACAACATGCTGCCGAGATTTTTGTGTAATGTCTTCAATACTCAAAACCGGATATTCTTTAAATAAATTCAAATTCACTACGCTATCCTGCGGTACGCTAATAACATTATCTACAAAACCAATACTTTCTTTACCTTGTTGGTATTTATAATCTCTGTTTTCATCTGCTAAAGCAACGATACGGTAATCACCGGCTTTTAAATGTTTAAACTGAAAATGCCCGTCGGTTTCGGTCAAAGCTACGTAATAAGGTTTTTGTTTGTAAACAATAGAATCCGTAAAACCGGCGGCTTGATATAAACCCACCAAAATATTTTCCGGTTTTTTAGCAAAATGTATGGCATTTACTTTGCCTTGTAATGATAAACTGTCAATTTCCGGTCCTGTAGAAAAAACCAATTGCAAATTGTTAAGTTTATTGCCTTCATTAAAGTCGGCTATACTTTCGCCAAAATTTATTTGATAGGTTGTATTGGGATTCAATGAATCTTGAAATTTAATTTTTAAGCGTTTGGTCCCAATGCCAAGAGGTGTAATCACCGGTTGGTTTTCCAATGGTGGCGATATTAAAATATTCTTAACCGGGTCTTTGAGGGTTACAAACTCATCAAATTCCAAAATGATTTCTTGTCCTTTAAAATTAGTTGCTTCATTAGCCGGAATGCTTTTGAGCAATTTAGGAGGCGTTACATCTTTGTCGCCACCGGTAGGCCGACCGACCCTGGCACAAGCATTGAACAGTAAAATAAGGATGATAATGTATTGAATCTGCCGCATCAGTTAATAGTGAAATTTCATGGTTTGAATCTTGATTGAAATACAAATTTACATAAATTAAACCAATGTTTATTTTAAAATAATCCAAAAGGCATGGCAACTACAGATGGTACCGGTATTATTGATTTGTCCTGAGAAATATTACTTTGTATTTTAAAATGCACTATTCGATATTATTTCGTTTTAAAATCGATATTATTTTAAAGATAAAACCCTGTTATTGTAACTTTTATAGCTTTTGTATTTAGATACTTGTTATAAATTTGCAAACTTATTTAATTGTTTTCAACCCATGTCATCTGAGAAGTATTATCAAATATTTGAAAATCGAAAACCTTACGAACCTACAAAGTTTTCGCTTTTGAAAGATTCCTTGTTTCAAATAGCAGCCGTTGTGTTCATTTTTGTTGGTGTTGACTATTTGTACTGGCGATGGGAACATTCCATCAATTGGGATGCTACATGGATTTCTTTACCCTTGTATTTTGCTGAAGTGATGGCGTTTATCGGCTCTTTATTGACAATTATTAATTATTGGACACACAAAGATTTACCCATAACCAAACCGGTACATTATTTATCTGAAATTCAAGATTTGGAAAACGGTGAAACCGACCGCCCTATCAAAATAGATTTATACATCGCTACCTACAATGAAGAGTTGGCAATAGTAGAAGATACCGTGCGTGATGCCACGCGCGTCACATATCCGTATGACGATGTACAAATTGAGATTCACCTGCTGGATGACGGACATCGGGATGGAACCGACCCCGAACAAGAAAATTTTAAAGCGCTGGCTGAAAAATACGGTATACATTATTATGTAAGAGATAACAATATCGGTTACAAAGCCGGTAATATGAACAATGCCTTTTATCAAACCGATGGCGATTTAATTGTTATTCTCGATGCCGACACCCGTATTTTTCCGGAATTTTTAGAACAGACTACGGGCTATTTTCGCAACAAAAAAATGGGTTGGATTCAAACCCCACAATGGTTTTACGACATTCCGCAAGGTGTGCCGCTTAATGACTATTTGCATATCAAATACGGTTTTTTTGGAAAAATAGCCGGTAAACTCATCCCGTTTTCTAAAAAATATTTAGTCGGGAAAAATGTCTTTGGGACAGACCCCGAACTGTTTTATGATGTGATTTTGCGACGGCGTAATGCTTCTAATGCGGCTTTTAGTTGCGGTGCCGGCTCGGTGCAACGCCGCAAAGCATTAGCAGAATTAGCCGTTAGAGAACAACAAGAAGCTATTGATGAAAAAATAAAAACGCTAAAAAAGAAAGCGCATGTGACTGATGTGGATAAATTGCGGCAACAGTTGCAAAAAGAAGTCCCTTTACGCCCTTTTGTACATCATATTTCGGAAGATATTTTTACATCCATATTATTGCATTCCGACCCTAAAAAATGGCAATCCTATCAGCATCCTAATGTGGTTTGTAAAATGCTCTCACCACAGTCGTTTGATATTTTTATCAAGCAATTTTCACGTTATGCCGAAGGGACTATTGATATTGCTTTTAGCAAGAACAATCCGGTTTGGATCAAAGGTATGAGCTTGCGACAACGCTTGGCGTATCTCGAAACCATTTGGTCTTACTTATCGCCTTTATGGTTGTTGATTTTTGTGTTGTATCCCATCATCTTTTTCTTTACGCTGATACCGCCCTTAAAGGCATTCAGTTTTGATTTTTTTATACGGATTGTCCCTTTTTTGATGCTCAATGTCATCGTTACCAGTATCGGTAACTGGGGCAAATCGACCAAACGACCGGAGCAGTTTTATCAAGCCGGATTTTGGTACAAACTGCAAGCATTATACAAAGTTTTAATCAAAAAGAATGTCAAATTTAATGTAACCAGTAAAAAAGTCAAATACAGTCAGTCCAATCTCAAACATGTTTGGCCGCACTTGGCTATTTTTATTTTGACTTTTTTCGGTATTTTGTACAATTTGTGGTTGGTTTACAAAGGTACGCATCCGTCTTATTCGGCATTTTTTGCCAATGTCTTTTGGAGTGTCTTTACCTTTTATTTAATTTCGCCCTATGTCAGAGCTGCTTATTGGAACGAAAAATTGTTTCACAAATCACTGGAATATTATAAAAACAGAACGCAAAACAAACAAGTGAAATAAGTTTTTCATTTAAACAAAAAATATTGAACGCATGAAGATAGTAATTGATTTGTCAAAAATCGGCAGGTTTTTAAAAAAACTGGTAAAACCGGTGGTGATGCTAACCGCTTTTTACTTGGGTGCCAATGCCGTTTTGTTTATTGAAAAAGCCCGTCCTTCCGATTTCGGATTTTACAAAGACATCTTTTCCAAAGAAATGATTATCAAGCCGTCCAATTCTTATCCGCTACGGTCATACGGCGACAGTTTAACAACTCAAGATTGGGAAGATGCCAAAACAGCATGGCGGTATTTTCAAAATAATTACCAAGAAAAAACCGGCTTGTTTAACAGCGTCGATTTATATCCTGCTACCACTTTTTGGGACATCAGTAGTTCTCTGCACGCTTTGATGAGTGCCTACGAAATCGGCTTAATCGATAAGACCGAATTTCATCAAAAAATGCAAAAAGCCCTGCATTCCATCAATCGGTTCAAGTTGTTTGAAAATGAATTGCCCAATAAAGTTTACAGTACTATTACCCTGTCTATGGTCGATTATTCTAACCATAATACCGCCGAAGGAGTTGGCTGGTCTGCCATGGATATCGGACGGTTTTTAGGTGTAGTTTCCCGTATTAAAACTTTTTATCCGGAATTTACATCCATTACGGATAGCATTGTATCCAAATGGCACATTGACAGGGTTTTGGGTAAAGATGCCACGCTGCACGGTATCGGATTTAGCTTTAAAGACAAACGGGCAAAAATCGTTCAAGAAGGCAAACTCGGTTATGAAGAATATGCCTCAAAAGGTTATATGGTAAACAGTTATGATGCCAGCGAATCTTATCGTTATACCGATTTTTTAAAGTTTATCGATATTTACGGAATTCAAATCGGTGCCGATACGCGTGAAGTCAAATACCATCCGGCTTATAATTATGTCTTGTCCGAACCTTATATTCTTGACGGCTTGGAATATGGTTTTGATATCAATTCGCGCGAATTGGCATATCGTTTATACAAAGTGCAAAAAATCCGTGCCAAAAAAACCGGAAAACCGGTTGCCGTTTCGGAAGACCATGTCGATAAATCGCCGTATTTTATCTACAATGCGGTTTATGCCAATGGCAAAAAATGGGTTTGTTATGCCGAAAATGGTGATGATGCCGAAGATTTTAAACAACTTTCCACCAAAGCCGCTTATGCTTGGGCAACGCTTTTTGACGATACTTACAGCCAAGTTTTAAAAAAGAGTATCCGTGATTTGAAAAACGACAAAAAAGGTTGGTATGCCGGCAGATATGATAAAACCGGCAAAATCAATAAAGCTTTAACAGCCAATACCAACGGCGTCATTTTAGAAGCCATTGCTTATAAATTACACGGTCCGATTAACCGGTTAACATCCAGAACCAATCTTATCAAAAACAAATAATTTTATAAATAAAAAAATAATGAAAAAGTTACTTATCAGTTTGCTGTTTTTAAGTTTTCAATTAAACTTTGCACAAGGTTTTTTTAATGGTGGCAGCGAATCTGCAACGATGCAAGATGTCATTCAAAAAGATTGCTGTTTATTGGGGCAATATAAAATTTCCGGTTCCATCGGTACCTATTTTAATAAAATAACCTATTTGTCCCCTTTAAACAAAGAAATTAATTATAACCGCTATGGGTTTAATTTTAATGTCAATACTAAATTTTATAAAGAGTTTCAGTTGCGTTTGTCCTTTTTTGCCGATTTGAATCAGGATAAAAACAAACCCAAATGGTTGTCTAATTTATACTACAGTCTGGGAGTTTACAATTGGAAAAATAAGACTTTTTCATACGGTTATGAAAACTATCAACCGAACCGGTTTGACGGTAGTTACAATTTTTTAACCAATATGAAACGGGGTTTTTTCTTTGTCAGTTATAACTATTATTTACTCAAAAATGACAGTAAGCTCAAACTAGATGGAACGACGCAAGTATATGTATCGCCTTTTGTTCGTTACCAACTTGAATATACCGACCGTTACGGTGTTAAAGTTGAAGGAAACAACAAATTTACCATGGGGACATCCGCACGTTATGTTATTTGGCATAACTTTTATGTCGAAGGCGCCGTGTATTACTACCCTGACGCCAAATCTGAATTGCCATGGGACCCTGATTTCACCTATGGTTTCGGTTATTTTGATTGGCGCAGTTTCAAACTGAATTTTTCTTATGGTAA
>WFZY01000042.1 GCA_015489265.1 Flavobacteriaceae bacterium
ATTGCTAGCTTTGTTAAAGCATCATCCATTTGCAAAGCAGGCATTTTGGTCAAAACACTATCGGCTTCTTGGTGATGTAAAGGTGACTGTAATAAGTCTTTAGGTGTAATAAACCGACCATCTTCAGTTGAATAAGGGGTACTCATCAAGTATAATGAAAAACTTCCGGCATTAGTCCAATAAAAATATTTTCCGGTCAATGTATATGTATAATGTAAGTATGGGACACTTAACAGTAAAGCCAACAGTAAAGCCCATATATATTTTTTTGCCGTATTTAAACGAACTAATGCATACCAAAAAAACAACAAAACAAATAAAACCAATACTACATAACCGAATATAACTTTGGTAATCATCAAATAAAATATAGCAAATCCCAAGAAAAAAATATTGCTTAAAGGTCGTCTTTTATCATAGTATAATTTGAAACTTAAAAACACGATTAAACTGACTAAAAACCAACTAAAAGATTCGGTCAAAATTTTAGGTAACATCCGGTATAACGGATAATAAAATCCTAAAACAGCCGTCCAAAAGAAAGCTTTTTTACAGGATAAAAAATATCGCAAAGTTCTATAAACCAACACTAAGGATAGGTATATCCATATAGCGTTGGTTAATACAATCATTAAATCGGAAAGATGAATTTTGATAAAAAAACTTAATAGCAAAGGATAACCCGGACCATTCCACAAGTTGATGTCAGGCGGTGGCGGTGAATAAAACCCATTAAGAATATTGTGCGCAAACATCAAATATCGTGGTTCGTCACCGACATAATAAGGTTTTTTAAAAAGAAAAATAATCAGTGTATATAAAAACAAAAAAGGCATAAATAAAATAAACTCATTATGACATTTTTGTAAAACAACTGCATAAAAATTATCCGATCTTTTCTTTAAAAATTGGCTGAAACCGTTTAAGCTGTTTAATTTCATCAAATTAATTTCTAATTTTAATAAGCTTTTCAAACAAATTTAAGCTTTTTTATTAAAACTTATCTTTTTATTATTTGTAGCTTTTTAAAATTTGAATTTTCTTAAATCAACAATTTCTTTTAAATTTGCAACATACCAAAATCACTGAAAAACATATTCTTATGCGTTGGAGAGGCAGAAAAACCAGTAGTAATGTAGAAGACCGCAGAGGTAGTCGCGGTCGTGTAGTCGGTGGTACCGTAGGCATTGGCACCATTATCTTTTTTATTGCTTATACTTTGTTGACCGGTGAAGCGCCGACCGAAATGCTGCAACAAAACCAACCGGCATCAACGGGCCAAACCCAAACAACCGGACATGACCAAAATGACGAATTGGCACAATTTGCCAAAGTGGTGTTTAAAGATACTGAAGATGTTTGGTCCAAAGTTTTTAAAGACGAATTAAACGCTCAATACCGATATCCCAAGTTGGTTTTATATTCCGGTTCCACGCCGGCAGCTTGTGGTATGGCTAGTGCGGCAACCGGACCTTTCTATTGTCCTGCCGATGAAAAGGTTTATATCGATTTGGATTTTTTTAGAGATTTGAAACGTAAATTCGGTGCCGGCGGCGATTTTGCCATGGCATATATCATTGCCCACGAAGTCGGGCATCACGTTCAAAAATTATTAGGCATTACCCGTCAAGTGCAGCAACAACGCCGCCGGTTAAGCAAAACTGCATACAATAAACTGTCTGTTCGATTAGAACTTCAAGCCGATTACCTTGCCGGTGTCTGGGCTAAACATATTGAACAGATGAAACATGTTTTAGACCCGGGGGATATTCAAGAAGCTATTAATTCGGCTGCTTCAGTAGGCGATGATCGCTTGCAAAAAAAATACACCGGCAGAGTTGTCCCCGATGCCTTTACACACGGCACCTCCGAACAACGCGCCCGTTGGTTTGTCAAGGGCTTTAAAAATGGTACGATTAAAGGTGGGGATACGTTTAATACGAATGATTTGTAAAGTTTGAAAGCAACTAAAACACCATCCAAGTCACATAAAAGCCCGCCAATTGCATCAAAATACCGATAAAAATGCCGCGGGCAATGTCTTTCAAGTTATGCGCCCCTAAATACACACGACTTGCCATAACCAAAGCCGCAATCACAATCATCAAGGATAAATAATTGAGAATATTGATTTGTGAATAATAACTCCATATCACAAAAAAGGTCAGCGCACCGCTGATGGCTGTAGCGTGAATGCTGGGTTTGGATTTAAAATAATTATAAACCGCCAAAGCCAATACCGATAAAATTATACCGATAAAAAACGGGAATAACTCGACAAATTGATGGTATTTATAGATTTTTTGAAAAATTACTGCATAAACCACAGCTATTATGACAGAAAATATCAATCGCTCTTCAGGATGAACCAAACGGTAACCCGAAAACGCTTTGGTCCATAAAATCACACTAAAAAATAACAATGGTATTAAAACCCCGACTATAGATAAATATAAAACCAAAAAATAGCGATTTGCCGGCAAGAAAAAACGCGGCGACAGATGAAAATACAGCCATATCGTATATAGCGGCATAAACACGGGATGAAAAACCAGTGATACCAGTTGCGCCCCGATGTGAATAATCTTGTTACCCTTATTTTGCATCATCAAATTTCTTTACGCAAACGGGCAACCGGAATACCAAGCTGCTCACGATATTTGGCGATAGTGCGGCGCGCAATAGGAAATCCTTTTTCTTTTAGGGCTTTCGCCAGTTGTTCATCAGTCAAGGGCTTTCGCTTGTCTTCTTGTTCGACAATAGATTGTAGTATATTTTTAATTTTTATAGTCGATACATCTTCTCCTTGGGCATCTTTCATCGATTCTGAGAAAAATTCTTTCAGCAGTTTAACACCGTAAGGTGTTTGCATATATTTGCTATTGGCTACCCGTGACACAGTCGAGATATCCATATCGATTTTTTCGGCTATATCTTTCAGTATCATCGGTTTGATTTTGCGCTCGTCACCGGTTAAAAAATAATCTTTTTGATAATCGGCAATAGCTTTAATAGTTCGCAAAAGCGTATCTCTGCGTTGGTTGACTGCATCTATAAACCACTTGGCAGAGTCAAGTTTTTGTTTGATAAACATTACCGCATCTTTTTGGCTCTTATCTTTATTTTCTTTATAACCTTTCAGCATTTCGGTATAGGCGGGTGACACCCGTAATTCAGGGGCATTTTTAGCATTCAAGCTGACATCCAATTCATCATCTTCGACATTGATGATAAAATCCGGAATTACATGCTCTACATAACTACCGGTCGAATTAAAAGCATTGCCCGGCTTGGGATTGAGCTTGGTGATTTCTTCAATGGCTTCTTTGAGTTGCGCTTCGGTTATTTCAAATTTAGCCATCAGTTTTTTATATTTTTTATTGATAAAATAGTCAAAACCTTTTTCCAGTATTTTGATGGCAAGTTCACGCGCTTGATTGGACTTTTTGCGACGTAATTGTATCAATAAAGTTTCTTTCAAATCGCGTGCCCCGACTCCGGGCGGGTCTAATTCTTGTATCAGCCGCAACACTTTTTCCACTTCTTCTTCGGTAGTCATCACGTTGTGTGTAAATGCCAAATCGTCAACTATTTCAATAATATCACGACGTAAGTAACCATTGTCATTGATGCTACCGATTAAAAACTCGGCTATTTTGCGGCGTTGTTCGTCAAGCGGAAAGGCACTCAATTGCGATTTGAGATACTGCGTAAAACTTTCGCCTTGGGCGTAAGGTACTTTCTTTTCGTCATCATCTGCCGAATAATTATTGCTACGCAAACGGTAATCCGGTATTTCATCATCACTTAAATATTCATCGACATTGATATCAGGCGCTTCTATAATTTCAGCATCGTCTTCATAGTTATCTTGTTGGTCCAAAACATCTTGTTCCGGTTCTTCTTTGCCTTCTTCGAGTGCCGGATTTTCTTCAATTTCTTGTTTAAGCCGTTGTTCAAATTCAATGGTCGGCAACTGAATCAATTTCATCAATTGAATCTGTTGCGGCGTGAGTTTTTGTTGTAATTTTTGATATAATCCTTGTTTGAGCATAAATCTTTTCTATATAATGGTTAATCGGTTATTTGATTTTGAAACACTCAGCCACCTTTGATTTTACATAGTGTATCTCTGCGTGTCCCGATGTAAATTGGGATGTATCGAAGTGGCCGGCAATTGTCATTTCGAACAAAGTGAGAAATCTTATTGAGATTTCTCGTCATTCCGACTTAGGTCGGGATTGTGTCGAAGTAACCGGTTTCAAACTTTCAACTTTCAACTAAGTCTAATACCTATAATAATCCGGTTTGTAAGGTCCTTCTTTTTTTACACCGATATAAGCGGCTTGTTCATCGGTTAATTCGTCGAGTTCCACACCGAGATGTTCCAGATGCAAACGGGCTACCATTTCGTCCAAATGTTTGGGCAACATATAAACTTTATTGTCATACTTTTCACCGTGTTGCCACAATTCCATTTGCGCCAAAACCTGATTGGTAAACGAATTACTCATCACAAAACTCGGATGTCCGGTCGCCACGCCCAAGTTCATCAAACGCCCTTCCGCCAAGACAATCACGTCATGGTCATCAACGGTATATTTATCTACTTGCGGTTTGATGGTATCTTTGGTATGTCCGTAATGCTCATTGAGCCAAGCCATATCTATTTCATTATCAAAATGCCCGATATTTGCCACCACGGTTTTGTCTTTCATCATTTTAAAATGTTTTCCGGTGATGATGTCTTTATTTCCGGTAGCAGTTACTACTATATCGGCTTCTTTGACGGCATCTTCCATACGTTTGACTTCGTATCCTTCCATAGCGGCTTGCAAGGCACAAATCGGGTCTATTTCGGTTACAATAACCCTTGAACCGGTGCCGCGAAATGACGCCGCGGTGCCTTTGCCTACATCGCCATATCCGGCAACTACAACAACCTTTCCGGCTAACATCAAATCCGTGCCGCGACGGATAGCATCAACTGCCGATTCGCGACAGCCATATTTGTTGTCAAATTTTGATTTGGTTACGGAATCGTTCACATTAAACGCCGGTATGGGCAAAGTGCCTTTACGCATACGCTCATACAACCGATGCACGCCTGTGGTGGTTTCTTCGGAAATGCCTTTAATCCCTTTTACCAATTCCGGATGTTCATCTAAAACTTTATTAGTCAAGTCGCCACCATCATCCAAAATCATATTTAAGGGCTTGCCGTCATCAAAATACAAAACTTGTTCCAAAGCCCAATTGTAATCGGCTTCGCTCATGCCTTTCCACGCAAAAACCGGTATGCCGGCTTTGGCAATAGCCGCCGCCGCGTGATCTTGGGTAGAAAAAATATTGCACGTGGTCCAACGCACTTCGGCGCCTAAAGCAACAAGGGTTTCTATCAAAACGGCAGTCTGAATGGTCATGTGTAAGCTTCCGCCGATACGGGCACCTTTTAAAGGTTTACTGCCGGCATATTTTTTTCGAAGGGACATCAAGCCGGGCATCTCGGCTTCTGCCAAGGTAATTTCTTTTCGTCCCCATTCGGCAAGGGAAATATCTTTTACTTTGTATGCTAATTTTTCTACGGAATGACTCATATGTTTTGATTTTGATTTGGTAAAGATAAAAAGAATTTGACAAAAATGTAAATCCAAACGACTTTTTGGCAAAATTTTTGATAGATAAAGAAAGCTTGTCTATTTATGACAAATATCATATTTTTGCTGTCCAATTGATGCCTTTAAATAAAATCATTATGAAAAAATTGCAATTCGGTTTATTTTTATTTTTAATCCTAGGCAGTATTCATATAACTTCCGCCCAATTTGTTTCCGACTTAAAAAAAGTAGAAACAACTATAAAAAATGAACGGGCTAAAATTTTTAGTCAAATTTTGAATCGCACTAAAAATCCGCAAATTGTCGATATCCGAACTCCGAGAGAATATGCTTCGGGACATTTAAAAGGGGCTATATTAATCAACTATTACGACCCGGATTTTGCTCAAAATATTGAAAAAGCCGGCTTAGACAAATATCGTCCGGTATTTATTTATTGCCGCAGTGGTCATCGTAGTGCCAAAGCTATCGACATCTTTAAAAAGCTCGGCTTTAAACATATTGTCAATATGGTTTACGGCATTAATGAGTGGAAACATTTACTATTACCTTTGGAAAAAGGCATGCCTGCAAAAAACAATTAACCAAAAACGTATCATTATGAAAAAAATCTTATGGATTAGCGCTTTTATTTTGACCTTATCCGCTTGTCAAAATAATGCCAAAAACAAAACAGAAAAAGCACCACAACCAAAAGCGGAAACCAAAACAGCCAAACCGGCTTTTGACCACAAAGCTTATAAAATGAAAGGCATGATTATTGCCAAAAACACTTTTAAAGTTTTCAAATCAAATATTCAAAAAGTAGCTGCCAAAGATGGTTTACCCGGTGTGGTTAATTTTTGTCATGACAATGCCATGAAACTCACCGATAGTTTAGGCAAGTTACATCATGTTGTCATCAAAAGAACTTCTCATAAATTACGCAATCCTAAAAACAAACCGGATATTGATGATGAAGCTGTGTTAAACGAATATTTAAGACTACAAGAAGAACACAAGCCCATGGAACCGGTAGTAATGAAAGATGCTGACGGATATGTACATTTTTATGCACCGATCAAACTTAAAAAAGAATGCTTAAAATGCCACGGCACACCCGATAAAGAAATACCGGAACAAATTTATAAATTGATCAAATCAAAATATCCTAATGATAAAGCAACCGGTTTTAAAGCCGGTGAGCTACGCGGTATCTGGGATATTAAATTTTTAGATATGGCTGATAAATAGACCTGTCACAAATTTTTATCTTATAAAAAAGTCCGCAACAATTTAGCGGGCTTTTTGATTTTATTGATCTATTTTTTACGAATCAACCACAACCCCCAAAAGGTCAAACCGGCATTAATCAACAATAATTCAAAACTAAACCGGTATTGCCAGCCCATTTTTTCGGGTAAAACTGCTATGAAATAGGTCAGAATAGGGGAAATAATGACAATCAATGGCACCAATTTGTCCTTAACTTGATATTTAGTAAACAATCCGAATGTGAATAAACCCAACAGCGGACCGTAAGTGTAACCGGCAAATTTGAAAATAGAATTGATTATACTTTTGTCCGTGATGACTGCTTTATACAAAATCAATATCAAAACAAAAAATATTGAGATGCCGATATGTACCATCTTCCGGATTTTCTTTTGTTGTTCGGGTGGATATTTCTTATCAATCTGCAAAATATCCAAGCTAAATGATGTGGTAATGGCAGTCATCGACGAATCTGCCGAAGAGTAAGCGGCGGCAATTAGTCCGAGAACAAAAAATACGGCGGCAGCAATACCTAAATCGGTTTTGACGGCTAGATACGGAAATATTTGATCGCCGGAGATGCCCATTCCTTTTAAATCAATATGATTGTGAGCCGCATACGCCAATAACAACACACCGAGTGATAAAAATAACAGGTTGACAAACAGCAAGGCAATGGAAAACCAACGCATATTTTTTTGTGAATCTTTCAGATTTTTAACCGTCAGGTTTTTTTGCATCATACCTTGGTCTAAACCGGTCATGGCAATGGCAATAAAAACACCCGCCAAAAATTGTTTCCAAAAATAATTGCCGGCATTATAGTCTTCAAAATGAAAGATTTTGGAATACGGACTGTTTTTTACATGGCTAATCATATCGCCAAACGACCAATTTAAGTTTTTTGCTATCAAAAAGATAGAAATTACTAATGCTATCAGCATAAAAGCCGTTTGTAAGGTATCGGTCCAAATAATGGTTTTAATACCGCCTTTAAAAGTATAAACCCATATCAACAATATGGTAATGGCAACAGTGACCGCAAACGGTACATGTAACTCGTTGAATATTAATAATTGCATCACACCGGCAACCAAAAACAAGCGTAATGATGCCCCTGCAATTCGTGCCACTAAAAATAAAACGGAACCGGTTTTATGTGTGGTATTGCCGAAGCGTTCTTCCAAATATTGATAAATAGAGGTCAGGTTCATCTTGTAGTACAAGGGTAACAAAACATTTGCAATGATAAAATAGCCGACCACAAAGCCCAAGACCATTTGCAAGTAAGCAAAGCCCTGCGTTTCTACCCAACCCGGCACGGAAATAAAAGTGATGCCAGACAGTGATGCGCCAATCATCCCGAAAGCTACCAAATACCAAGGCGCTTGTCGTTTGGCTCTAAAAAACACTTCGTTGCTGTCTTCTTTACCGGTTAAAAATGAAATCCCGATTAATACAAGAAAATATAATACAATAATAATTAATATGCTCTGTGCGGTCATAATAGTTCAATTTCCGACAAATTTAAGAATTATTTATCGTATCAATGTAAATACGAAATTTTATAAATCAAAATTGTACTTTTTATATCGGCTGGATATCTAATAAATTCAATGATTATTTCTATAAAAAAAGCCGCAAATATCATAAACATTTGCGGCTTCTATTTGAAAACATTTTAATCAAAACTTCGATTTGGATTTTAACTTATCAAATTCTGACTTTTGCTTGGTTTTAGGCCAAACATTGTTTGATGTATCAATATCGGCAGTCAAGTTTTCAGGGTCTAATTCTATTTTAACTATTTCTTTATCTGACGGAATCATTTTGCTGACTCTTTTGTCGTTAAAACGCCATATTTTTGCCGGATAAATTAGTTGTTTGGTCGTGCCGTCTTTGTAGGTCAGTTTTAAGACGATAGGCATTACCAATTCACCGTTTTGTTCTATTTCTACACGGTAAAAATATTTAGGCATTTTCAATTTTTTGATTTCTTCCTTGCTAAAATTTTCGCTCAAAAATTGCTTCAAATTAACCGCTCTCTGCAAGAAAGATTTTTTGGATTTCATGTCAGGCGTAAAATCCGGACTATCATCTGTGATCAATGACACAAAAGGTGGAAAATCTTCAACTTTCATACCATAACTTTTAGCCATATTTTTAATACGTTGGGTTGGTTTGTCGGTTACATAAAATTTGCTGACTTTGGCTATGCCCATTTCGTTGACATCAGTAGTGTAAAACCAGCCGCGCCAAAACCAATCCAAATCAATAGCTGAGGCATCTTCCATGGTACGGAAAAAATCAGCAGGTTCCGGATGTTTAAATTTCCAACGGTTAGCATAGGTTTTAAAGGCCTTGTCAAAGAGTTTGTGTCCCATAATCACTTCTCGCAACATATACAAGCCGGCTGCCGGTTTACTGTAAGCCGTCATGCCGCGATTGTACATCAAATCGGAATTGACCATAATCGGATGCATTTTGCTTTGGTCGCCTTTCATAAAGGGCACCACTTGTTTGGGTAATCCGCGGGAATTTAGTTTAAAGCCCAATTTTTTTTCATAAGCTTGTTCCGCCAAAAGCTCGGTAAAGGTATTGAGTCCTTCATCCATCCACATCCATTGTCTTTCATCGGAGTTGACCACCATTGGGAACCAGTTGTGTCCGACTTCGTGGGTAATGACCTTAATCATGCCATTGCGTAGCCGGTCGTTATATTTGCCGTTTTTATCCGGACGTCCGTAGTTCCAACAGATCATCGGATATTCCATGCCTTGCCGAAACGCATTGACCGATATAGCTTTGTGATACGGATAATCAAACAAATGTTTAGAGTATTCTTTCAACGTATTGGCAACCGTACGGGTAGAATATTTTTCCCAAAGCGGTTGGGCTTCTTTCGGATACATCGATACCGCCATCACGGTTTTTGTCGGCAGTTTAACCGCCATCATATCATATATGAATTTTCGTGACGATGCAAAGGCAAAATCCCGCACATTTTCAGCTTTAAACCGCCAAGTTTTAAAACCTTTTGATCTCGATTTCTCTTTTTTACGAGCTTCTTCTTCCGTAACAATCATAACCGGTTTGTCAAAAGATTGTTTTGCTTTTAAAAACCGTTTATATTGCGTAGCACTCATCACTTGTTTGCGATTGGTCAAAACACCGGTTCCATCGAGAATATGATCAGCCGGTGCAGTAATATTAACTTTAAAATTGCCGAAAGGTAAGGCAAATTCACCGGTTTTAATAAATTGTAAATTTTGCCAACCATTGACATCGTCATAGACTGCCATACGCGGATAAAATTGCGCTATAATATAAAGGTTATTACCATCTTCTTTAAAATGTTCAAAGCCCGAACGCCCCCAGTCTTCGGCAAAATTGTTGATATTGTACCACCAATCAATCTTAAAGCTGGCACTTTGTCCGGCGAGTAACGGATGTGGCAAATCAATACGCATCATGGTATGATTAATCGTATAATTTATTGGGTGTCCTTTCATATCGGTCACTTTTGTAATATGAAAACCGCCTTTGTATCCTTCGTTGGAATATTGTGAAATAAACTTTCCGGGGCGCAACATCATATTATTGCCATCATCGGTAATTTGGTCGGTGTACGAATTAGGCGCCCGTCTGTTTTGGTCCAGTTGTACCCAAAGATAATCGAGATTATCCGGCGAATTATTGATATAGGTAATTGTTTCACTTCCTTTTAACTTGGGCTGTTTGGCATCGATTAATTCAATGTTCATATCATAGTTTGCCCTGTTTTGATAGTAGGCGGAACCCGGCGCACCGGCAGCCGTTCTATACCGGTTAGGTGTCGGCAATAAGTCGGTTATCTGTCTGAATTTGCTGGTATTATAATGTCCTTTCGGTACTTTTTTTTCGGGTTTATCTTGGGCAAAACCTATGCTTATCCATAGGAGCAACAAGGTAACAACTTTATATTTCATAAGAAAGAATTTTATCATTCAAACAAAAGTAAAATTTTATTTGTAAAAATTCATCTTTCGCAATGCTAATAATTTGTTAATGTACAAGATTTTGTTATATAAAAGTATAAAAATTTGGGCGTTCGGGTGGGCTATCCGTTAAAGCCGCCTTGTGTCGCACTGTGGTTTTATCAGCGGTACGGGGGCTTCCTGCGGTCGCCGCCGCCCGCTGTAAAACCAACAGACGCCCCTGCGGCGGGCTACCACTTCTATCCCTAACGCGGGGCGAACAGCAGTGCTATAAAAACAGAGTTTTATAACGAATTTAATGCATTAATTATGTCGTTTTATGTCTCTTTTATGCGTGTCCTGACGAGTGTCGTGGTTTTACAAAGGTATCGCACCTACGGCGCTTATATATGATTTCAGATATATAGATATTGTTAATCATTAAATAAAATAAACTTGACCGGTTTATTTTAATTTTTCTTTTATGTCCCTTTGTCTTATATGTCCTTATCTGTCTTATATGGTTTATTTCGTCTTGAATTTTTAGATAATTCGTATCATTATTTTCAGGACAAATCAATCGTATTATTATAAAAATATAGCATGAAGCAACCATTCGCACTAATGTTTTTTTCGATGAATCAATACAGAAATACCTAATAACAAGCCACTAATCCCCATAAAAGCTGTAGCTAGTCCGTATGTGTCGGCTAAAACACCTAAAGCCAAGGCAATCAATGCAGTCAGTAAAGTCCGGTACAGCGATTCTGCCGACAAGACTGATGTCAGTATTTCATTGGGAACTTCATCAGCTAAATATCCGGTTAGAATTGGCTTACGCAGGCTTTGCATCACATAAATACCGCTTAATGCGAGTAATGCCCACGTCCAAGCATGTATTTTATAAAAATAACCGCCAATGACACCTAATGCAAAACCAATGATTAAACTTTTGTAACTCAAGTTTTTAAATTTACCGGTCAAAATGCCGGCATATTTTGATGCCGTAGCGGTTAGCAAATATAAAAGCGTGTACATAATGCCTATCAGCAATCCGTTTTTTTTGGTCGTAGCGATGCCGATTAAAACAGGCAGCGCAAGTGCTACTCTTTTCATAACCGGTTGAATATAATCTTTGCTTGCTTTTTGAAAGGCTGTAAAAACTGCCGATGAATGTATAATGGCAATAACTTTCGGATTTTTTAAAGCATACCAAAGACCTGCCAAATTTTGTTTGATGCTGTGTCGCTGTTTCGGGTCGACAAAATCCAGTTCGTCAGGGTAAGTCCAAATCAAGATTAAGTTTAAGAGATACGGAATGATAGACAGCAAAAATATCTGATTGTAATTGCCGGTATAGAACACAATCAGACCCGCTATTAATGCCGACAATGCCGAGCCGCGCTGCGAGCATGCCCGTGTATGACCATAGTAAGCTATTTTATGTTTCGATTCATTATTAAGTTTTAAATACTTCATAATCATACCTTTATGTGTTCCCGAGCGCAAAGCGTCGGCAATACCATAAAGGATGAATGCCAATAAAAATATACTGTAAGAATGACCAAAATAAAACAATACAAAAGATATGATATATACCAAAAACGATAACAGCAAAGATTTTTTCCGTCCAAAGGTATCAGCAAAAATACCCGTAGGGACTTCCGACAGATTGGTCACAATTTCACGCAACGCATACAAACTACCTATTTCGGTATAAGTCAGTCCTTTTTGTTTGAGATACAGTAAAAAAAATGCATCAAAAAACCGCAGATTTTTTAAAAATCCATACATGCAAAATTTATAATATTGCCGGTCTTGGGTAAAGGACATTGATTTGATTATTTGAGGAATTAAAGATTCTATTTTCCTCGTCCAGATTTTTGTTAACTTTTTGGGTCAACCTATTTCAGAATAAGTCAGTCATTTTGTTGGCTCATTTATTCATTTCTCATTTATCATTATCAATCCAAATCATATTGTTTTATTTTTCGATATAATGTTCGTTCGGATATACCTAATTCTTCGGCAGCTTTTTTACGCTTGCCATGGTGTTTTTCCAAAGCTTTTTTGATTAAATCAATTTCTCTTTCTTGCAGCGATAAACTTTCTTCTTCAACATGTGGCACGGTAATAACCTGTTCCGTATTGATGTGCTGTCCGGTTTCAATATGGTCATGTGGGTAGATAATTTCTACACCATTTTCAGTTTGTTTAACCGTTTGGTGCACAGGATTGGTTTCTTGCAAGTGCATAACCGGTGGTTGATGTTCTATTTTATGTTTCAGATAATCGATTTCCTTTTTGAGGTCAAAAATTAATTTGTAAAGGATTTTCCGGTCTTTATCAAAATCGAAATGGGCGGATTCTGATGGAATAACAGTCGGGAATTGCTTATGATAATCGGGTAAATATTTTTTTAAGGTCTCGCCGTCAATCATCCGGTTTTCTTCCATGACAGATATTTCTTCAACGACATTTCGCAATTGACGAATATTGCCGGGCCAATCGTAGCTTTCAAGTATGGCAATAGCATCCGGTGTTAAACGTACAGCAGGTTTGCCGTATTTTTGCGCAAAATCGGAAGCAAATTTTCTAAATAGTAAATGAA
>WFZY01000043.1 GCA_015489265.1 Flavobacteriaceae bacterium
GGTTCTTCAAACAACAAGACAACTTAAACTTGTTGATTGTTATCAATTTGCTGTTATATTTATGCTCGCAAATATTGGTCGCACTCAAATGGTTTGCGTTGCGGTGGGTGGCATTACCTTATGATTTGAATGATTTAACCTCTAAATGGTGGACAATTATCACTTACGGTTTTTTTCACCAAGGATTTATCGCTTTGTTTTTTAATATGATTTTGCTTTACTACTTTGGGCGTATTTTATTAGATTTCGAGACGCCAAAAAAGTTTTTGAGTATTTATTTTTCAGGCATTTTACTTGGTGCTTTGTTTTTTGTAACGAGTTACCGTTTATTCCCCGGTTTTTATGTCATAAAAGCACCGTTGTTGGGTGCTTCCGCCGGTGTAATGGCGGTGATCACATACATTTCTTTGAAGTTGCCACATTATCAAATCAAAATTCGTTTTCTCGGTTTTTTCAAATTAATGCACCTGTTAATTTTCTTGGTTTTATTCAATTTATTACAAATTCCATTGGGCAATCCCGGTGGTTATTTTGCCCACTTAGGTGGGTTGTCCGCCGGATTTATTTTCTTTTTAATCAATTTGAAACAAAAAGAAAAATCTGTTACAAAGCCAAGTATTTTCAGTATCACCAAACCCAAAAAAGAAAGAAATATCGATGCTATTTTAGACAAAATCAGCCGTTCGGGCTATGAAAGTTTGACCGATGAAGAAAAAGAAGAATTGTTTAAGCAGAGTGAAAAATAGTAGAAAGTGGAAAGTGCCAAGTGGAAAGTGCGAATAGAGACGCACTGCCGTGCGTCTGAAATGGTAAATTGTGTGTAAAGACGCACTTGTAGTGCATCTTAAACGGTAATTTTGGGTAGAGACGCCCAAATTGGGCGTCTCTACCCATCGCGTTTGCGTCTTTTATCTTCCTGTCGTCTAAAAATTATGACGATTAAAGCCAATAAAACAATACCTGTAATCATGCCGCTTAGGGCGTGTTTAAGCATTTCCATAGGTTGTAAATATTTGTGGTGGATAAACAATTTCAGTTAAAAATAAACCTTTTGCCGGCACGGAAAATCCGGCATTGGAACGGTCGCGGGATTCGATAATTTGTTTAAAATCATCAATCGCAATTTTATGCAATCCCACATCAACCAAAGTGCCAACAATAGCCCGCACCATATTACGCAAAAAACGATCGGCGGTGATATTAAAAACAAGCTGATTATCAACTATTTGCCATTCAGCCCGTCGCACATCGCAAAGATAAGTTTTGACATCGGTATGGGTTTTGGAAAAACTTTTAAAATCTTTGTAATTTAATAAGATTTTAGCGGCTTGGTTCATCAAATCTACATCCAAATCTTTGGCCAAATACCAAGAAGTTTCGTTTAAAAACGGATTTTTATACCGGTGAATAAAATATTGGTAACTGCGAGCCATTGCATCAAAACGGGCATGCGCATCGTCCGTAACCGGATGAATTTTTTGTATAGCTATATCCGATGGCAAAAACGAATTGAGTTTGTAAGTCAAATCCTCGGGATTGATGGCTTTTTCCACATCAAAATGGGCAAACATTTGACGGGCATGAACACCGGTATCAGTGCGACCGGCGCCTACAATTTTTACAGGTATTCGCAGCAATAGCCCCAAAGCTTTTTCTATTGTTTCCTGAACGGTTCGAGCATTGGGTTGGGATTGCCAACCGTGATAGTTCGTGCCTGCATAAGATAGTTCTAAAAAATAGCGCAATTTGTCGTAATTTTGTCTCGTAGTACAAAACTAATGAAAAAAATCTTATTACTTTCGGATACACACGGCTATCTCGACGATGCCATGCTTAAATATATCAAACAAGCCGATGAAGTATGGCATGCCGGCGATATCGGGACAACCGCAGTAACCGACGAAATCAAAAAACACAGCCGTTTAAGAGCCGTTTACGGCAATATTGACGGTGGCGATCTTCGTAAAGAATTTACCGAACAACTACATTTTAAAGTAGAAGACGTTAAAGTTTTTATGATTCATATCGGCGGGTATCCGAAACGTTACAGCCGGAAAGCGCTGGAAACCATCAAAAAATATCCGCCGGACTTATTTATTTCGGGACATTCGCATATCTTAAAAGTGATGTATGACCAACAATACAATTTACTACACATGAATCCGGGGGCTGCCGGCAAACACGGTTTTCATCAAAAACGTACCATGCTTCGTTTTGTAATTGATAAAAACGAGATAAAAAATCTGGAAGTGATTGAATTGGGGAAAAGATGATGGATTTCAGGTTTTCTATTTCAGATTTCAAAAATAAGATTTAATTTTAACTAATTATAACTATCTTTGTACTAAAATTTGTCGTTATGTTGTTGTTTATCAGTTATAGTGAATTGTTTGTGGTGTTTTTTGTCATCCTGTTGGTATTCGGTCCTGAAAAACTACCTGAAATTGCACGAAATCTAGGAAAAGGCATTCGACAATTGCGCGATGCCAGCAATAATATCAAAAAAGAGATGATTAAAGAAACGCAAAAAGCCGGATTGGATACCGAAGCCATTGAAAAACTCAAAAAAGACATCAAAGACACTAAAAAAATCATGAATATCAAAGAAGAAATTACCAATACCGTTAAACGACAATAATGGATCAAATACTGCAATGGGACCAACAAATCTTTGAATTTTTAAATAGTCCGGGCAATACTTCTTTTGATCCGTTTTGGTTATTTGTTACCAATCAGAAAAATTGGATTTTTTTATATATTATTATTGCATTAGCTTATATCTATTATTTAGGTTGGCGCAAGGCATTGATTTCTATTCTGATACTTGCTTTATTTTTAGGTATTTGTGACCAAACAACGAATTTGTTTAAAACTTATTTCCATCGTTTACGCCCCTCGCAAGATCCCTTACTCACCGGTCATATTCGTGCTTTATTGCATCCGCATAATTATAGTTTTATATCCGGACATGCTTCCAATTCCACTTTATTTGTTTGGTTTAGCATTTACTTACTGCGACAAAAAGCCCGTTGGATTTACTTATTGATTATTTGGTGGCTACTATTTATGTTTAGCCGTATTTATGTCGGTGTACACTATCCTTTGGATATTATCGGCGGTATCATCTGGGGCTTTGTTTTATGGCGATTTACTATTTTAGTTTACCAAAAAACAGTGGAAAAACTTCAATTTTGAGTTTAATCTTTCGGACTAATTTTTTTAGCAATTAAATCATAATTAGTTAATAATAAATACCCTATTGTGATATTTAACACGGGAAGTACCAATCTTATATTTGAAAATTTATCCAACATTCCCATTGCTTTGTTTTGATAATATAATAGAACTTGATGTTCCAAGTTAACAAAACTATTGACAAACAACATACCACCTATTATCATTATGGCATATTGCATTATATCGGTTTTTGTTATTCGGTTTACATCAATATTATCCGAATCGAAATGCTTATCCAATTTAAAAAGATTAACAAGTATATGTGCATACCGGATAATAAGATAGAGCAGCAAGATGCTTATGATAAAAAATAGAAAAATATAATAAATATCTCCTTTATCTACACGAGGTGATAAAGCAATAAAAGAATAAGATTGAGGCAAAACATAAAAGAACGTTTGTATAAATAAATACAAGCCCGATAATTTGATGAATAAAATAATAAAATCTTTTTTGGTCATTGTTATCTATATTTTAATGATTTCTTTTTCACAATGTCAATACTATTAATTTTATAATGATGATTATTAAAATAATATCTACATATCTTGTCCATGGCTAAGCCGATTTATCGAGAACTGTCTGGTATCCATTTTCCTATTGGGTTAAATAATATTTATATTTGGCAAACCAACTAAACTCATATTGTAAATTTTGATATACAACAATACAAATATAGCAATAATAATATTAGGTTTATTCAAAACATCTTAATTAATTTCCAGATTGGGAATAGAAATTTATATCAATTATTTCCGTAATTTTATCATCTCAATTTTGCAGCACTATGAAAATCAACCATAAACTCAACCAACTACAAAATCAACTGCAAGGCGAACTTTTTTACGACGATTTACACCGGCATATTTATGCTACCGATGCATCAGTATATCGTATGTTACCCGAAGCGGTTGCATACCCGAAAACAGCAGCGGACATCAAATTGCTGATTCAATATGCCGCTGAAAACAACACGCATTTGATTCCCCGAACCGCCGGAACATCGCTAGCCGGACAAGTCGTCGGGAAAGGTATCATCGTAGATGTTTCCAAATATATGACCGAAATTTTAGATTTCAATCCCGACGAAGCTTGGGTCAAAGTGCAACCCGGTGTCATTCGCGACGCACTCAACCGTTTTTTAGAACCTTACGGCTTGTGGTTTGCACCCAATACTTCTACATCGAGCCGTTGTATGATTGGGGGAATGACCGGCAACAATTCCAGTGGTTCCACGTCAATAAAATATGGCGTTACCCGTGATAAAATCTTGGAAATAGAAGGTTTTTTAAGCAATGGCGAACGCATTCACATTACGGAACTGGACAAAGATGCTTTCAATCAAAAAGTATTGCAAAACGATTTGGAAGGACAAATTTACAGACATATCCGCGATACGTATAGCCACCCCGAAGTGCAAAAGGAAATTTTGGAAAATATGCCCTATCCCGAAATTCATCGACGCAACAACGGTTATAATTTAAACAGCTTGATAGACAATGAGATTTTCGGGCAATCCGGCAAAAAATTCAATCTCGGCAAAATCATTGCCGGTTCCGAAGGCACTTTGGTTTTTATGACGGCTATCAAAATCAAACTGGATAAAGTGCAACCCCCGAAACGTCTGATGGTTACGGCACATTTTGACAGCATAGACCAAAGTATGCGTGCCGTAGCACCGGCTATGGAACATAACTTGTATCAATGCGAATTGATGGACGATATTATTCTCGACCAAACCAAAAAAAGCCCTAAATACAAACATTACCGCGATTTTATCCAAGGCAATCCCAAAGCCATTTTAATGCTGGAACTGCGTGGCGATAATATGACAGAATTGGAACAACAAGCGCAAAAATTGATTGCACATCTGAAAGAGAAAAATTTGGGCTACGCCTTCCCTATCCTACGCAATGATGAAGCCGCCAAAGCCGAAGAATTGCGCAAAGCCGGTTTGGGATTATTGGGTAACCTGCCCGGCGACGACAAAGCCGTCGCCGGCATTGAAGACACAGCGGTTCGCATCACCGACTTACCGCCTTACATCGCCGATTTTACCGAAATTATGAAGCAAAAAGGCAAAACACCGGTCTATTTTGCCCACGCCGGTGCCGGCGAAATTCATTTGCGTCCCATTCTCAACTTGAAAAAATCGGTTGATGTGCGGATTTATCGTGAATTGGTGTCGGAAATCGCCGATTTGGTGCATCGATACAAAGGGTCTTTAAGCGGCGAACACGGTAGTGGTATCGTGCGGGCGGAATTTATCCCCGTGATTGTCGGCGAAAAAAATTATGCCTTGATGCAAGAACTCAAAACCGTTTTTGACCCGCAAAACATTTTCAATCCGCATAAAGTCGTCGATCCGTATCCAATGGACAAAAACCTGCGATACGAACCCGACCGCAAAGAACCTGAAATTCCAACTTTGTTTGATTTTACGGTAGAAGGCGGCATCTTACGAGCGGCTGAAAAATGTAACGGGTCGGGCGATTGTCGCAAGCCGCCCGAAGCCGGCGGCGTGATGTGTCCCAGCTACCAAGCCACCAAAGACGAAAAAAATACCACGCGCGCCCGCGCCAATGCCCTACGCGAATTTTTAACCAATTCCGACAAAATCAACAAATTTGATTACGAAGAGTTGTATGAAACTTTGAGTTTGTGCTTGTCGTGTAAAGCGTGTAAAAACGAATGCCCGTCCACCGTAGATATGGCAATGCTCAAAAGCGAATTTCTATATTGGTATCAAAAAGCCAACGGATTTAAGTTTCGCAACAAACTCTTTGCTTACAGTGGCAAAATCAACAAATTTATGAGCCGTTTTGCCGGTATTTATAACTTTTTCGTCCGTCAAAATTGGTTTGCCGGTTTGTTTAAAAAAATGACCGGTGTGGCTTCGCAACGGACCTTACCACCGCTCGAAAAACAAAGTTTAACCGCTTGGCTCAACAAACATCCCGAAGCGTTGAAACCCAAAACGGACAAAAAACAAAGCGTTTATGTTTTTATCGATGAATTTACCGATTATATGGACAGCCAACCCGGAAAAGACGTTGTCAAAGTATTGACAAGCTTGGGTTACGAAGTGAAAACCATCGCCAGTGCCGAAAGCGGACGCGCTTATGTTTCCAAAGGATTTTTGGAACAAGCTCGTGATTTGGCGATAAAAAATGTGAAACTGTATGCCGGTTTGATTGATACACAAACCCCATTAATCGGGATAGAACCATCCGCCATTTTGATGTTTAGAGATGAATATCTGCGATTGGTAAAAGACGAAAATTTGCAAAAAGACGCCCGAAAAATTGCCACTAACACCTATTTATTTGAAGAATTTATCAAACGGGAATTTGAAGCCGGCAATATAAGCGCTAATGATTTTACAGAAGCAGAAAAGAAAATTACTTTACACGTTCATTGCCAGCAAAAGGCGTTGAGCGATCCGCAAATCAGTGCTATTGCATTGTCCATTCCTAAAAATTATCAAGTCCGTTTGCTCGACTCGGGCTGTTGCGGTATGGCGGGTAGTTTCGGTTATGAAAAAGAACATTACGAATTAAGTATGAAA
>WFZY01000044.1 GCA_015489265.1 Flavobacteriaceae bacterium
ATTACAGTCGTTTGGCCTTTATCATTACCATGATTGGCTTGTTGGTATTGGGCTTGTATAGCGGTGTGTTTGCGTTTATTTCAAATATTAGTAATATATTTTAGTTGAAAGTAACAAGTAGCAAGTAGAGACGAATTGCAATTCGTCTCGTAGTTGAAAGCGATAAAGCCGTATAGTGGAAAGTGCGGTATGAAATTTGAAATTAGAGACGTTTTGGTAAAACGTCTAATTATCCGAAAAAGGTTATACCAAATTATTTTTGGACTATTTTATTTTTAGAATTGGTATTAAATCTGAAATCAAAAATCAGCGTTCCTTGTTCGATATTTTTAACGTTCATCAATTCCTCAAATCGGTTGCAGGGTTATACAATGAAGTAAGAAGCAATCATAAGAAAGTAAAATGTTCAATGAAGCAGGAATAATCATCAATTCCTCAGATTAGTAGCAGAAATTTTGTGTAAAATAAATATAAACATCAATAAACGAAGTATTAAAGAAGCAGATAAATTCATCAGTTCATCAATTAAGGAGAGCAAATTAATTTATGAAATATAAAAATTCATCAAAAAACCAATTAACCATATAACCGTAAATAAAATGGCATTAGCAGGAAAACATCAATTTGGAGACATAAACGGCACGCGCGTAACTTTTGTAGAAAAAGGCGTGTCTGCTGAAAGAATGGAATTTTTAAAAGATTTGTTAGAACATAACGGCTTTGAAGTTTTGGTAGCCGAAAAGAAAAAGAAAAATGAAGATGACCCAACTTTATATGATATCGGTGTAACGGATATGGTATTTAATCCGACTATATGGATATATGAACGCAAACTTTTAACCAAGGACGGTAAAGCGGTAACGCATCATTATTGGGATCAAAAGCATACACACACTAAACCGCAGTATTGGGAAAAACATAAAAAATAAATCGTGAAATTTATCTGATATAAGAAAAGCTATCCAAATCCGGATAGCTTTTCTTATGTTGAATTTTAATTTTTAACTAAACGACACCTTGTGCTAGCATGGCATCGGCAACTTTAACAAAGCCGGCAATATTGGCGCCTTTTTCATAATCGACCCAGCCATCCGGTTGTTTGCCATATTTGACGGCATTATCATGAATATTTTTCATGATTTCTTTCAGTTTGGCATCTACTTCTTCGGCGGTCCAGTTGAAACGCATCGAATTTTGACTCATTTCCAAACCGGAAACGGCTACACCACCTGCATTGGATGCTTTACCCGGCGAATATAAAATTTTGGCTTCTTTAAAGATTTTGATAGCATCAGGTGTTGAAGGCATATTGGCACCTTCGACTACAGCTATCACACCGTTTTTGATTAAGCTTTCGGCATCTTCTTTTTGCAATTCGTTTTGCGTAGCACAAGGCATGGCAATATCCACTTTTTGTTCCCAAGGTTTTTTACCCGGATAGAAAGTGGCTTCGGGGAACTGCTCGGCATAAGGCGCTACGACATCGTTGTTAGTGGCTCTTAAGCGTAATAAGTAATCGATTTTTTTGCCCGAAATACCTTCGGGGTCATAAATATAACCGTCAGGACCGGAAATCGTAACCACTTTGGCGCCCAGTTGATTGGCTTTGGTTATAGCCCCCCAAGCGACGTTACCGAAACCGGAAACCGCTACCACTTTATCTTTGATGTCCATACCTTTGTCTTTCAGCATTTGTTCGGCAAAATAAACCACACCGAAACCGGTGGCTTCTGGTCGAATAAGTGAACCACCGAATGATAAACCTTTACCGGTTAAAACACCTGAAAATTCTTTGGTTAATTTTTTATATTGACCGAATAAGTAACCGATTTCTCGACCACCTACACCAATATCACCGGCGGGTACATCGATATTCGGACCAATATGACGGAATAATTCGCTCATAAAAGCTTGCGTAAAGCGCATCACTTCGGCATCGGATTTGCCTTTGGGGTTGAAGTCCGAGCCACCTTTTCCGCCACCCATAGGTAAGGTTGTTAATGCGTTTTTAAAAATTTGTTCAAAACCAAGAAATTTTAAAATACTTTGATTAACTGTCGGGTGAAAACGTAAACCGCCTTTATAAGGTCCGATAGCTGAATTAAATTGGATACGATAACCCCGATTAACTTGTATCTCGCCTTTATCATCAACCCAAGGCACTCTGAAAGAAATGGCTCGCTCGGGCTCAATCATTCTTTCCAATAATTTTTTACCCTGATATTTAGGGTTTTCTTCAATATAAGGAATTACGGCTTCAGCTACTTCTTTTACAGCTTGCAAAAATTCCGGTTCGTTAGCATTACGCATTTTAGCATAATCCATAAAACGATCAATCTTGTCTTGATATTTATTTTTCATTAGAATTTGAATTTTGATTAATTGTTTTTTAATGGCTCAAAAATATACTTTTTTGTTAAAAAACAAGCTGAATTTAGAATAAATTTTACGATTTTTTTATTAACAATCCTTGAAAATCAGATTAATATGATATTTGTCATAAATTTTTATTGGCTCTAAATTC